>JAUWWJ010000346.1 GCA_030616935.1 Planctomycetaceae bacterium | reverse complement strand
GTTGAACGACCAGAACTGCTTCCCTCAACAAAAATCATTGTTGATAACAGCGTTCCGGGGCCAAACCCATTTGTATTTTCATGGAATAATCTTGCTACATCACTGCTTCCATCGGTATCTGGTGTTCGATTTATCGTCGACTCTGTACGTGGCACCGTTGAAAAGAAGTCTGGAGACACATGGGTTGATGTCTCTACGCCTCCCACAACCAGCAATCCACGTGAACTACTTCGATTACTATCGTTAAGAATAATTAAACCGAGTGATGAATTGCGATGGATACCGCCAGCCGAATCAGCACAAGCAGAAGAAGCATTTTCACTCATTGGATGGAACGGCAAGTTAGCATCCGAATCAAAAAGCTCTATTCGCTTTGAGATGGTGTAAACGCCGGTTCGAAATCAATTTGTTAGTAGATCGATTGAATTCCTTTTCATCGAAATAACACAAAAACTTAACATACATAGCTCTGATCTTTCAGGTCTTCACGATGGCAACTCCATTTTCTTTATCTTCCCTTTTGATCTGTCTGACTGTGTTATTTTTGCAGCCACGTGAACTCATCTCAGCCCCTTTGGATAATGAATCCATTACTCTTCCTGTTCGTATTCATCGCTTTCGTACTGCAACCGAACCCCGACTCAACTGTTCGATGAGTGATGACGACATACGAGAGCAAATAAAAGCAGTCAATGAAACATGGAAACAGGCTTCAATCATCTGGGAGATTGAATCGATCCAAAACATGACACCACAGATGCCCAAGGCGTTTGCTCTCGCTCTTTCCCAAAATCGTGAAAAGATAGCACCCGCTCTGATTGCCAACACCCAGCGTGAGAATCTACTCGCCAACGGGTTTAATGTTGTCATCGCGGAGGACTTTGAAAAAACAATTGGTGGGGTTTTTATTCCAAAGCCTGATGGCGTTGTCTATTTTGCAACGCGGGGTCCTAAAGGACTGCAGACACCTGCTGTGCTTGCACACGAGTTAGGCCACGCTCTTGGTTTACCACACACAATTTTTGAGAAAAATAATAATTTGATGATGGGTGCTGGACCTGGTCGGATACCGACTCGCATCAAACCGATAACCGATTCACAAGCCGCAATTGCTCGTTCATATGCTGTGCAAGGAAGACCATTTCAGCCACAAAGAATACGAGGGCCTCAAGGAAGCCCGACTGACGTATTTCGAATTCTCGATTCAACGGGAAGTGGAATCCTTCGCATTGAAGATATTGCTCCTGAATTTCGTGAGTTTACTCGTGAGCTTTTTCGCAAGGCTTCTCGATCGTCAAATGACACCATAACACAAGATGAATACAAAATTATCTCAGAATACCAACGAGTCAATATAAAACGAAATACATTGGGGCCAGAAATTGTTCCACAAATATTATTACGATTTGATTTAAATCATGATGGAACGCTCACACGAGAAGAAGTCAATAATCCACATTCCCTTGTGTTTCGACAATTCAACCAATGGGACAAAAATGGTGATCAAAAGCTAACCCAGGACGAAATGAAAGAAGCGCTTACTAAAACAGGCAGGTAAAAGGCTTGTTCGAAATCAACTGGTACTGTTGATCAAAATTGTGTAAAGAATGTTTGAAAGATTAGCAGGCGGGATCAGACCAATGAAATTTCAGGTTCTGCCACAAGTAGGGAACTGCGCCGTCAGTGCGTTCATCCATACGCAAGCCACGCCATTTCAATCGAAGTAATATTTAGCCCATCGCATAGCCTCGAACAAATCCCATGAAAACCAACTTCCCAATCTTTTACGAACAATGACTTTGTGGCGCATCCGTATTTCACTGCTTCTAGTAGCTGTCGCATTCTTGATCTGCCAGCAACCAATAACACCGGTGTACGCAGAAACTACCTTGGGGTATTCACCAGCGCCGGCACTGAACCCACTCAAAGGATTGGTGCCGTACGCTCGACCCGCGTCCGACCGATTTCCCAATAGCATGGAATTTAATTACCTTGCGTTGAGTGACTTAGTTGTAGGTGAAAACAGTTACAATTGGGAACCACTCGAATACCTGCTTGATGATATTGCCAGCCGGCAGAAGCAAGCGATTTTTCGCGTCTGGATGGAATACCCGGGTAAAGAAAAGGGCATCCCAGAGTACCTCATCAAAAAAGGGATTCGGGTTACCGAATGGAACAATACAAATACTGCTCCTTTTCCACCAAAGAAAGTTCGAACACCTGATTATTCCAATCGTTCTCTACGCACTATGCTCACTCGGTTTATTGCAGAGCTAGGCAAACGATACGACGGTGACGCAAGAATTGGATTCATCACGGCAGGGCTTTTAGGCACATGGGGCGAATGGCATACCTATCCACGCACTGAGTTAATGGCTGACAAGAACGTGCAGAATGACGTGCTGCAGGCATATTCAACTGCCTTTAAAAAAACGCCTGTGCTTTTTCGATATCCTGCAGGTAAGGATGATCCGACGTATGTCCGCAACGATAACCAACCCTTCGGATATCACGATGATGCATTTTCCTGGGAAACAAGCGACACAGGAAAAGATCCCAAAAGTTGGTTTTTTTTATCCAGAATGCAACGTGCCAATGCGATGGACAAATGGAAAAACTATCCAATAGGTGGTGAAATCTCACCAGAGGTATGGGGCACAATCTTTGATAAACACCCTTCTCGTCCACAAGCTCAAGATTTTGGTGAGTGTGTTCGACTGACTCATGCGAGTTGGTTGCTAGATTCCGGCATGTTTAAAAAGTTGCAGCCGACTGATCGTATAAGCACAGCAAAACAGCACGTACAAAAAATGGGTTATGAATTCCAGATTACTCGTGTCTCTTTTTCACAGAAAGAAGATCAGGACATCGTAGAGATTTCTTTACAAAATCATGGGGTCGCACCCTTCTATCATAACTGGAAAATTGAATTGGGCCGTTTCACTAGTAATACTCATCTGGTGAAACGACTCAAAACGAATTGGAGCCTTTGTGGGATTCTTCCAAAGACAGAAATGCTTTGGAAAACTACGATTCCAATGTCAAAAGATCAGCTCGCTGTTCGTGTAATCAATCCGTTGCCCAACGGAATTCCACTCACATTCGCGAACG
>JAUWWJ010000025.1 GCA_030616935.1 Planctomycetaceae bacterium | reverse complement strand
TGTTCAATCTCGCCTCGTTCAGCCACACATACGCAATCACATATTTCTATACGCTCATGCGACCACGCAAATCTGTTGAGCGTGATTTCTCCATCACCTTGAATATGTGACGGCAATAATGACGTCGCTGTAGCCAAGTCAATTTGTCTGATTCTTCCAACGCACTCTGCAGTCCAGTCGCCACCTCCATTCGAAATGTGAACCTGACCTATGAACGTGGCTTTTTCTCCCAGCGGCCATTGCGGAGAACCACACTCACTCAACACAGCACTTATTAAAGAAACCGGTATGGGATCAGCTGTATTCACATCAACTTCAGTTACATGTCCTCCGGTTTCCTGAGAATTCACCGTACGCACAATCCGCATTTCATCTTGGCTGCTACCTCTTTTAAAGAATCGAATGGCTCGCCCTGAACCGGCAGACACGCATTCAATACGAAGTGGCCACATATTCTCCTCTTCATCAGAATTCATTGCATGCCAAGAAAACTTCTCAATATCTATCAAATAGTTTTTATGGAACTGGACAGGCTCAGAAAGCCATCGCCTCACGAGGCCAACAACACATGCAGCCGTGCCTCCTCTTGGAACGAATCTATCAACTGTGAGCCGAACCTCATTTTCAGAAGTCACGACAGAGACATCAGAAAAGGGCTGCCCGGCAACGGTTACTCCTGAGAGGATCAAACACCCAAGTTGCGGGTAGGTCATGCTCTCAATGTGAACTCGCCTACCAAGTAATCTTGAAGCCTTGTCGGCAATGTGCTCTCGATGTGCTCCTGATTGACGAACGATAGCCCAATAGGAGAGGCAAAGCGTCGGTGCAATGCAAAGCAGGATAAACGCTGACCTGACCCGCCAAATCTTTACGGCTGACTGTTCGACGAACATCCTTGTTCACCTCCCGGCTTATGCATCAGAGTCTGAAATCTATCGGCTCACCACGAGTTGTTGGTAAAGCTTCCAACGGGCTTGCATTTCTTCGATGCTGTCGCCCCCGAACTTGTCGATTAATGCTGCTGCCATTGAAAACGCCACAACATTTTCAATAATGACGCTACACGCACTGACCGCACATACATCGCTTCGTTCATATGCTGCCGATTCAGATTGCTTTGTCCTGAGATTTACGGAATCTAAAGGTTTCCGCAGCGTGCTAATTGGCTTCATAGCAGCACGAATGACAAGAGGCTGCCCATTGGTAATTCCAGCCTCTAAGCCCCCAGCGTTATTCGTAGGACGAACAAACCCCGACGTCGGCTTCGCTCGTTCACTTTCGTCATAATGGATCGGATCGTGCACCTCCGAACCCGGCCGTCTTGCTGTCTCAAAGCCCATCCCAATCTCAACACCTTTTATAGCTTGAACCGCCATTACAGCTTGCGCTAATTGACCATCGAGTTTACGATCCCACTGGGTGTGTGTACCAAGACCGATTGGCAGTCCGTCCACACGAACTTCGACAATTCCTCCGAGCGTATCACCTTCTTTCCCAACACGATCGATAAGACCCTTTACGTGATCGTCTTGCTCCGGGTGAAGTGAATAAATCTCACTGGAGTTACGAATGTCTCGTAACTCAGGAAGAGCACCCTCTCGGCCACCAAGAACAACACCTCCCAACTCAGTTACCCAGCCAGCTACCTCAATGCCAAACAATGACAGTAACTGCCTCGCAAGAGCACCCGCAGCAACACGAGCTGCTGTTTCACGAGCGCTTGCCCGCTCCAGAACAGGACGCACGCCTCCAAGGTGCTTGATCGCACCAGGCAAGTCGGCATGCCCAGGCCGAGGCCGCTCAATATCATCCATCTGCTCAATTTTGGCATCACGATTGATGACCTGTAACGTGAGTGGACTACCAAGAGTCTTACCTTTCCAAAGGCCAGACAAAAAAGTGACTGTATCTGTCTCTATTCGTTGCCGTCCGCCACGGCCATACCCCCCTTAGCGTCGTTGCAACTCACTATCGATACTATCGGTATCAATAGTGAGCCCCGCTGGAAAACCGTCTACCAAAGCAGTCAGGGCCGGCCCATGGGATTCACCAGCAGTCCAATATCGAAGCATGAGGCAATCTGTAGTCTGAGGGTATGTAAAACACGTGTAACGAAACAGCGAATCAGAAGTACAATCGAGCTCGATCTCAGTCAACGCATGTTTCTCTTCCTATAGTCTAATCACCAGATCGTTTTGACCATAGAGCGACATCCAGCCTCTAACAAGGCAGGCTTCCTGTTAGTCTTTGGCATACATCGAGATATTTTTGCCTCGTACCATCAACTATTTCCGGCGGCAGAGGAGGGGGGGTACTCATTCGGTCCCAGCCGGAGGAAGCCAGCCAATCGCGCACGAATTGCTTATCGAAAGATTCAGGAACTTCGCCTTTGCACGCGAACTCAGCTGGCCAAAACCGAGAACTGTCTGGCGTGAGCACTTCGTCGACTAACATCAATTGCCCTTCAGTATCATGCCCCCACTCAAATTTTGTATCAGCAAGAACAATCCCCTTCTCAACTGCTAAATCTATCGCCGCATCGTACACGGCAATACTTTTCTCTCGTAGTTCCGAAGCGAGCTCGTCGCCCAATGATTCAACCATCGTGCCAAAAGAAACATTTTCATCATGCCCCTCAGTTGCTTTGGTAGCGGGAGTAAAAATAGAGGAGGGCAGCCTGTCACCTGGACGCAAATCGGGTGGAAGCGAAATACCGCAGACCGTGCCTGCCTTCTGATATTCCAGCAGGCCTGATCCCGCAAGCCACCCGCGTACTACACATTCAAAAGGGATTACGCTGGCTGCTTTTACAAGCATGGAACGACCACGAAGTGGTTCTGGATCAATAGTTGATGGAAGGCCCATCTCATCAATATTGGTTGTAACGAGATGGTGTGGAATGGATACAGATTGCTCTGACAACCAATCGAACCAGAATTTGGAAACTGTTGTTAACACCTTGCCTTTGCCCGGTATCGGCGTTGGCAAAACCCAGTCGAAAGCACTGACTCGATCTGTACTCACAATGAGCATGTGAGGTTCATCTGATACATCCAGTCGGTAACAGTCCCGAACTTTGCCACGAATTGGTTTTCCTAAAGGCAAATTAGTTTCTACAACGGCGGACTGATTGAACGAGTTCATGGCCATTTTTCTTGTGCATTGGAAACGGTAGATGAGAGGCTGTGACAATACCAAAACAAGAACAGAAAACGCCAAGGACATCCAAGAACACCGCGGTACAACTTAACAAAAGTCCCGTGACATCCTTGGTAAATCAACAAGCGAGAGTTCATTCGCATCATCTTCACCCCAAGCTTCCAGGCGCCTTGCCAAAAGATGCACAACGTTCCCGCGCCGCTGAATTCGACCTTTGACCATTAATACCGTCGCCCGCCTGTTTTTCGGATCACAGTGCTGCCAGACAGCTTTCGGAACAACCACATTAACAATGTCTGTTTCGTCTTCGAGTGTCAAAAAGATTGTGCCTTTCGCTGTCGCTGGACGCTGACGCGACAACACAATGCCCACAACTACGACCCTGCGACCTTCTGGACAAGAACAGGCACCTGCAGCAGTCACGACTCCGTGCTGTATAAGATGCGGACGAACAAACTGCAGCGGATGAGCCTTGAGAGAAAGCCCTGATGCACGATAATCCGAGAGCACTTCTTCAAGAGGTGAAGTCGTCGGCAAGCCCCCTGTCTCATCAAAAATACTTTCTGTTTCATTAAAACCATTACCAGCCAGCCCTTCAAACAGTGGCATGCTCCCTGGTTCTGGCTTACGCTCCATTGAATTCCATATTGCCTGCCTTCGACTTCCAGACAAACTCTTTAAAGCTCCGGCACGAGCTAATGAAAGGACTTGGGGCTGTGTTAGCTGACACCGCCTCGTGAGATCATAAATACTCTTGAATCGACCTGCATTCCTAACCTCTTCAATTTGACGACCACTTGTTTGGCCAAGCCCATGAACCTGCTCGAGGCCAAGTCGAAGAGTAGGAAAAGTTCCACCAGAAGTCTCAAGTCCTGCATGCCATCCGCTACTCTGGATACACACAGGCAAAACAGTCACGCCATGCTCTTGAGCATCGCGAACAAGTTGGGCTGGGGCATAAAAACCCATTGGCTGACTACCGAGCAGTGCAGCTGTAAATTCCGCTGGATAATGGAACTTGAGCCAAGCAGAGACATACACCAACAATGCAAAGCTAGCGGCGTGTGACTCTGGAAACCCGTATTCACCAAAGCCTCTCAACTGCTGAAAGACTTGTTCCGCAAAAGTCAACGAAAGCCCCCGTGAGACCATTCCATCTACTAGCCGTTGATGAAATTCCTGAATCACCCCTGTTCGGCGCCAAGCGCCCATTGCTCGTCGTAGTTGATCAGCCTCTCCGGGAGTAAATCCTGCAGCCACTACCGCAAGCCGCATTGCCTGCTCTTGAAACAACGGTACACCAAGTGTTTTTTCAAGCACCTCTCGAATTGCCTGATTCGGATAACTAACAGATTCTTCTCCTTGACGTCGCCGAAGATACGGGTGCACCATACCCCCCTGTATTGGCCCCGGACGAACAATCGCTACTTCTATAACTAAGTCATAAAAACAGGCTGGCTTCAAACGTGGCAACATGCTTCGCTGCGCACGGCTCTCAATCTGAAATACCCCTACCGTATCTGCCTGAGAAATCATTTCGTAAACACGCGGATCTTCAGCTGGCACTGTCCCTAATGTGAGACACGGTCCACCACCTTGTTTCACAAGATCAAATGCACGACGGATGGCTGAGAGCATCCCTAGAGAGAGACAGTCAACTTTCAATATTCCGATTTCATCAAGATCGTTCTTGTCCCATTGAATGACTGTACGGCCATCCATGCTGGCCGGCTGGATCGGCACTAATTCACAGAGATCTCCTCGAGTTATCACCATGCCACCCACATGCTGCCCAAGATGGCGAGGAAAACTAACCAATTGATTTACAAGCACAACAAGTCGTCGGCCTGATTCACTACATGGATCGATGCCCGACTCAGCCAATCTTTCAGGCAACTGCTCTGCACGATCACCGACATCAAGTATTCGTGATAATTGATCGATTCGATCAAGTGAGAAGCCGAGTACTTTCGCCAGATCCCGAACGGCCGATCGCAAACGGTAACAGATCACTTCGGCAGTCATTGCCGAACGCATACGACCATAGGTTGTGTAAATATATTGCAGCACCTCTTCCCGTCGGTGATGCTCAAAATCAACGTCAATGTCGGGTGCCTCTTGTCGCTCACGGCTCACAAACCGTTCGAAAAGCACATTTGTCCAAGCAGGATCAACCGATGTAATACCGAGGCAATAACAAATAGCTGAATTCGCTGCAGACCCTCGCCCCTGACAAAGAATACCTCGCCGACGAGCAAACCGAACCAAATCAAATACGGTAAGGAAATACGCCTCATAGCCAAGCTCACGAACAAGCGATAGTTCATGCTTCAAAAGTCCAGCTACTTTTTCAGGAACTTTATTGTCGTAACGCTTTCGAGCTCCCTTCCAGGCTAGATCACTCAAGTAATCTATTGGTGTGCAACCAACCGGCACAACTGCATGAGGATATTCATACGAAATATCATCCAGTGAAAACGTACAACGGCTGGCAATCTCAAGCGTGCGGTCTACCGCACCTGGCAAGATGGAAAAACGTTCAACAACGTGCTTGATGTCCTGTAGATGCCGCTCACCGTTCGACAGCAATTTTTCCTGAATTGACTCGACCGTCCTGCCGTATCGCACTGCAGCAAGAGCATCATGCAATGGCTGGCGATCACGACAGTGGTAGCGAACATCACCGGCGGCCACCAAAGGTATATGAGTTTTATAAGAAAGACTTGCATACTCCGCCAGACGTTCTTGATCATCTCCTTCCATTGCAACTTCTGCTAACCCATAGAGTTGCTTACCAAGTCTGTCCTGCCATGCACGAATAGAAACAGTTGCCGATTCGACAGACCCACGTAGTTGAGATAACGGAATGCCTGCTAGCAAACCATCTGCATGAGCAGCCACCTCATCAGCAGTCAGGAAACACCGGGGATCGTGATCTCGTAATCCGTTTCCGTCAATTTCTCCATATCCCTTTAAACAATCCTGCTTCAAAAGCCCCGTTGTCAACAAACGACACAGATTCTCATACCCCTTCTTGTTTGTTACCCATAGAACAAGTGGTGTAGCATCTATTGGCTCTACAACAGCACCTATTATCAGGTGAACACCAGCTTCTTTGGCCGCAGCGTGCGCTCGTACGACACCAGATAGACTCACTCGATCTGTTATCGCAAGTGCCGCATACCCCAGAGAAGCCGCTTGTGAGACCAATTCCTCTGGATGTGAGCCTCCCTGCAAAAAGGAAAAATTTGTCGTGCAGTGAAGTTCTGCATAGCGGCTACAACCCTGCATCTCACGACCTCAATTCCTAAATCAATAACCTGTTCGGTCAAGTCCTCAAAGCACGACACAAAAGTGACTCATTCGCGTCATCCATATGTTCCATGAAGAAACCAGGATCGTTTCCGAAGGCCACGGAACATCCAGAAACGACCTCCATGATCAGTTTCAAAGATGTAATAGTCTCGACGAACGGTTGGACCCCGCCACCAAGCCGTTTCAATTCGCTCTGGTCCACGAGAACGCATCACTACATGAAACTGCCCTTTCCAGCGGAAACGTACAGGGAGTCCATCAGCACTTAACGAAGGCACGTCGATCAAACGGGGACTGGAAAGCAGAAAAGTTGGACGGCTAGGTCCTACAACAGGCTTTGAAAAATGAGGCCTGCTTGATTCAAGCAGATGGCCTGAACGATGCGACTTTGAAAGACCTATCACACTAACTACTGGCGCTGCGACCCACGATGCTTCTGGCTGTATGTCAGCAAGCAACCGTGGCTCAACAACTGCACCACTCCCTAAGCGACTGACTAGGCGATTAAGAAGTATCTCAAACCGTGATGTATCTGATTGCGTTGGCCCGCGAAAAAGATTCTGCTGCCGATAGGGCAACGTACCTGCTGACATGACTTCTATTGACACATCAACAATTTCTCTGGGAAGCCGCGTCCTCTCAAATCGCAACATTACAAGATCAACAAGGTGCCTCACCTGTACCGTTGGCTTATAAAGACCAACCTCAATGACTGTTGGGCCATGACCTTCATTCGCATCAAGCCTTACTTGCAGACTACTTACTCCACGATTTGTATTCACTAGTGGCTGAAGACATTGACGAACTAGCCTTTCAATCAATGTCCGGAAGTACGTGGAGTCAATCTCACGGCCAAGAACTGGCATTTCAAATGAATGATTTGCTGCCAAAAGCTCACTTCCATTCAATGGCGTGAGTGGATCTGACACATCACCAAGAAAACGAGATACCTGTAAGGGAACAATTGATCCAAAACGTTCCTGAAGACTTACTCTTGGCAAACGCAATAACTTCCCAATCGAATCGATGCCTACTTCAGCCAACGAATCAACGACATCGACCGGCAACTGTAGTGACCGAAGCGGCAGTGAATGAAGAGATTGTCGCTGCCGACCTGGAGGCACAAGGACCCATCGTTGCTGACGATCCAACCAATGGCCATGATGGGAACCACGACCTGCTCCATTTCCTAAAAGAGCAGAACGACGCGGATCGCTCCTTGGCAATTTCTGCAACTCGCCCAATGCATGCTGGCTCTTTGTAGCAATGTGGTCAGCAGAAAGGGCTGCTGCCCAGGAGGCTGCTGAAGTATCAGCAATGGCTGCCCGAGCATGGATTCCGCGAGCAGCTAACGTCCAAACCACTGTACGAAGAAGTGACGACTCACCACCAAAAAAGCGAGCTGTGTCCGAAACATCGACTTGCAGACTCCTGGCAGAACAAACACTTTGTCTTCTTGACTTCCCGTGATTCGCACCATGAATAACCTCCGGACCAATTGCAACAAGTGGAGAAAATCTGTGACACCAGCGACCCAACGACTCAAGTACACGAGTATCTCCCATACTATCTTCCGGAATAACACGCGCCACACGAGAAGCCCGTTGGCCATACACCGAAGCGAGTACCGCCAATGCTTCTGATAATGAAAAGCCCGGCTGAATCACTGGCCGAGATCTCATGCACTCCGCAGGAGGCATAACCCAGGCCCAGGATACAACTGACAGAACACCACGTGCATTCTGTCGACAAACAAAAACGGGGAGCTCACGAAACCCTGGATACTGGAGCAACTGCCGCTGCACAGGCCAACGAGGTAACGATATTGTCATGATGCGCAACGTATTTTTTTCTGACATTCCGGCCGCTCCATTGTCTCATAAAAACCAACGTGTTCTTTTCCTCTAGCAAGATCAAGAACACACTTTACCGAGGGTTCAGGTACGGCAGTCACTGTGTCCCATTGACCACCAACTTGCATCAGCGTGAAGGCACGAGAATGAATCCAGCGACCCGAGGCTGGTTGATGTCTTCCTGGACTACATGCCTTGCACAATGCTGCATGCTGACATCTGCTTTGAAGAGCAGGGGACGGCTCCACTTGAATTCGTGCTTCTGCCCATGTTGGCTCACGACGGGCATGGGATGGTCGCACAAGCAACCCCACAGTACCACTTGACTTTGCAGCCATTTGCCATCGACGCATTACTGTAGATGAAACATTTTTTGGCCATCCAACCACTGCTGCAATGCTTGGGCAACGCAGAAGCTGATCAATTGACCAGAATTCATCGGCTTCATCCGCAGGATATACAATGTAAAGCAAGTGTTCTTCTCTACCAGCTATTGCACTCCCCCTGCCACGACGATTACGAATCGGTGAAGAATCTTTCACTGAAGTAAATCGTGCTGACTGTTCTAGCCACGGCATGACAGATGGTGGATAAAAACTTCTTCCGCGATCTACAAGCACCACAGGACGACACCCAGTTGATACGTTCGTGTTCTGCAAATGCATAGCCACAGCTAGAGCGAACGTTGTTGCCCCAGAAGCTGATGCCATACTCTCATCGTCGGACTCAAGCCATTCCATAAGAGTGCCCAGCCGCACCCCTCTGTATCTCAGAAGGCGGTCGAGTGATGGCAGTCCACTACTCACGACCGTTGGGCCGGCTCTCTCTTCAATGCATCCCGGCAACGAGGAACCTTCTGAAACCATGCGAGAAAGTTGCTGCAACTGCGCATGACCAGCCATCTGGTGAAGTTCCGTACACGAAGGATGTGGGGGAATATGCTTTGTCACAACGCAAAACCGGCAAAAGTATATAATGTACTTATGTACAGTATTTTATCTTGCCGGCACCGTCAAGACTGCAATTCAGCACACCTTTGTCTGGTCGTATAATCGATGACTCTTCCACTCCCACCTGCGAGTATTACCCATGCAAACTCAGCAAACACGCCACTGTCAGACTGCACTCGCGAGACTTTTTTGCCTCCTCATAACCGGATGCATCCCGCTCCATTTCCTTCCCACATCAACGAAACTTTCCGCCGAAGAATTCATTGAATTCCAGCAAGCCGACTCTCCTGCTGTTTCCAAGGCGCTAGGCGTCACGCCAAAACACTACCGCCAACTTGAGCCGTCGCTGTATTACCTGTCACAACGATATTCTGACAGTTTAAGTGGGCTCTCCTTAACACAACGACACGCTCGTCTGGTCGCTCTTGCACAATTTATTGATATGAAGAGAACTGCCGTTGCAGATGCTCCAGTCATTGGGCCTGGTTGCAACTTAATCGGATTACTCGATCCTGATCATGGCCTTGACCCCAAAGAGATTTCATCGCTTGCTTCAGCCTATGATTGCACTTCCACAATTTTTAAAAAAACCAACTCTTCAGAAACCCTTGAAGAAGTTGGTGACACATTTCTTCAGTCAGTTGCTGCTGCAGTTGAGTCACAAAACATATCGACAACCATCATTGTTCTGGGGCATGGGCTGCCGAAAGAAATTCAGAGCTACCATATACCGGTTGACCGACTTGCAAAAACACTGCTGACTGCTGCGGCACACACAAACGACTCTTCTAGCATTGACCTCGGTCATCTGACAGTCATATGTGATGATTGTTACAGTGCCGACTTCATGATTAACCTTGCCACGACAATAACCGACTCCTGCCGCGCACAGTCACTTCATTTGAAACAATTACCGACACTCATTGCTGGCACAAATCGAGATTGCGTTGGTCATGCCGATGTTGGACAAAAATTCGTGCCACACTTCTGGCGAGATGTTATTGAACTTTTTTACATCCGAAGGCCACGCCCAACAAAAATTACCTTAGGGGACTTTTTCGAAAAAGTTGACAACATGATGTTTGGTTATGGAAGAAGACCAGTCATCCAAGGATCTCGTGTTGTTGGCTACCGACTCATCGATCCAGAAATGGTCCAAGACCCCGTTGTATTTGTTCCTCTGAGTAACGCTGATCTTAATGCACTAAGAAAAGCACTTGGCTAACAAAAAGAGGCCGCGTGTGACCTCTTCTTAGA
>JAUWWJ010000163.1 GCA_030616935.1 Planctomycetaceae bacterium | reverse complement strand
CCATCCGGCTGGAAATCACACTAGGGGAAGCACTCTGTCTTCTGATAGAGTCTGATACGTACCAAAAACTTTGATATTCCCCTATGAAAGCTTGATACAAGTGGTTACCACGCAATCTCATTGGGCGAGGCTTCTGATCAGGACATTTTGTCCTGTCTTTGTATTCCTGTTTTCTCTTGGGCAAGCAGTTTTTTCCGATGAAAATGACTTTCTTAGAGTTGAGACTGATGTCTTTGCGGACCGAGATGACGTACCGATTGCTCACAGCCTGACACTGTTTTCATCCGAAGTAGCCTGGGACTTTCTTGACACCACAACTACGGAACAGAAGAAATCCGAATCTGAATCAGATCACACCAAAGCATTCAATGGTGAGATTATTCTACACGACCCAACTCGAGAACGAGTTTTACTCATTGATCCTCTTCGGCACGTGAAAACATCGATAGATAGTATCCAACTCGAACGATTACGTGTTTCACTTTCAAAATGGGTACGTACATCGGATGACAAACTACTGTGTTGGGCTGGCGGTCCACATTTTGAAAATGGCATTTCTGAATCGGAGAATGCAATTGAACTCGTTGGCCCGCGAGTGCAATACCGAATTGAAACTACAGACGCACCGTCACCAGAAATAGCAGGGCAATACAGACAGTTTGCAGACACGGCACTCCTGTTACGTGCCCTCCTTCATCCGGGTGGCATTCCACCATTTCCTCGACTGGCACTAAACAAACGGATTGCATCCGAAGCCAAACTTCCGACATCTGTCACTCTTCAAATAGATTCTCGAGGTAGTCTTGTTACGTCCGGACTCTCCTCGATGATGCAACGCCACTTGTATTCGGTTCACCGCATTCATCCCGCGCTTCGAGCTGATGATTTACAACGAATTGCTGATGCCGAAGCCTGTATGGCAATCGCTGAAGAAGTGAGCCTTGCAGAGTACACACAGGCTGAAAAGAAATAAGTTTGGTTTCTTTCAGTACCTAACTATTTCGCAATCAAATTCTATAAAAAGATTTTACATCTTTCGTGAGTCCCCGGTGCAGCCGGAATGATCCGTATGATTGCATGATAAATCGTTACGGCCAAGAAATCTTAAGCATCCGGACGATATTTCCTTTGGCTCCTATCTTTCCCAGGCCTTCTGGTGAACCAGGTCGCGGTGCTGTCCACCCGTCGGGATCACATAAAGCCTGCACAGTTGCTAGCTCTATTCATTTCAAAAATCTATCTCACGAGGAACGGAGGCTTTTATGCTGGTATTGTCCCGAAAGCAAAATGAGCGCATTCGAGTTGGTGAATCAGTTGTGGTGACAATCGTAAGAGTAAATGGTGATAAAGTACGAATAGGCATCGAGGCACCATCTGAAATGCGGGTTTTACGGGATGAATTAGAAATCGATGCACTCGGAGACGTCATTCTTGAGGATGATGGTGTGTTACCAATCACGAGCTTATGCAAACTTGCTGGGTAACCAGTTGAGAGATCCATTTTGGAAAACACTGCAAATGAAAATTTCTCGCAGGAACTAAGAGACAACAAGAGAAATAGACTGTTTTATAACGCAGTAAAGCAGCTGAAAGCGTATCGGCTTGCACTTTTTGCAATGTTGGCCTTTAGCATAGTAATTGTTTGTGTTTTCAGTCTAGTCTTTGTGCCACCTCAGTTTTATCAGTCGGTTATTAATATTGGATTGGAGGACCAGTCGATTGCAGGACGTTTTGTAACGCAGATAGCATCCGTCACGAATGAAATTCGACATGAAAACAAATGGGGTATCAGCGTGCGTGAAAATGAAATAAATGCATGGTTGGGAAATGACTTGCCTCGAAATCACCCTGAACTTCTTGGAAACGCATTGTGGGGCAGACTGTCCCGCCCACGTATCAAACTAGAACCACACCTATTTCGTATCGGAATAGAAGTTTCGAGGTGGGGAGTCACAACTGTGGCGTGGGCAGACATTGAGGTCCGGCTTAAATCCACCAACCAATTCGCCTTAACCGTACATAGGGCCGGCGTAGGGCAACTCCCTCTTCCTCGTAACGCTGTTCTTCAGGAATGTAAAAAGGCTCTAGAAAACGCCGGAATAGATACAGACATACAACGATATCGTGATCGAATTCTTCTCTTGGCGACTGTTCCTGCGAGTCTCACGAATTCATCCTCACCGGACACAGAAAGTCAGCAACCTCAACGTTGGCAGGTTGAATCTCTACGAATCGATCATGGCTCAGTCACAGTTGCAGGAACGAGTTACACGAAAAAGAAATCTCGTACATTTTCAGAAGCCATACCATCAAATTAGAAATAACATGAGTAAAAAAAATAAAAAAGTAGTCGAGAATCAAATGTCAAAAGAGAGCACTCCTTGGAGTGAGACTCATGCCGACATGTGCAACGACCTTCCAAATACAATACTCGGGGATGACCTTGCGCTTGTTACTGAAAACATGGAGGCCATTCTTCGTTCACCTAGTCACAGCCTTGCGCAAGATGACCGTGCACTACTCGAACGGACTGAAATGCGAGGTGTTCGCATGCTTCTGGAACTTGGCAAACCAGAATTTGCGTTTCAGGAAGACAATATCGAGTCGACCGTTATTGTGTTTGGTGGTACTCAAATAATCGAAAGAAATGCTGCAGAAAGGCACCTATCAGAAGCTCTTCGTAATCAGGCGATGGATGCTGAAAACTTAAAGCTTGCTCGTGATGTACAACGAAGCGAACGACTCGTTGAGTTATCTCACTTCTATGATGATGCCAGACAGTTTGCTCGACTTGTTTCGTTAGATAATCAATGTGATAAAAAAAGATCTTATGTTGTCGTTACCGGTGGAGGCCCCGGTATTATGGAGGCCGCAAATCGAGGAGCTTTCGATGTTGGATGTAAATCTATTGGACTCAATATCAAGTTGCCTGGAGAACAACAACCAAACCCTTTTATCACTCCAGAGCTTTGCTTTCAGTTTAAATATTTTGCTCTACGAAAATTTCATTTTATTCTTCGATCTGTAGGTGCTGTATTATTTCCGGGTGGATTTGGGACACTTGATGAAATGTTTGAGGCACTCACGCTCCGGCAAACGCACAGAATGCAACCTATTCCAATCATCTTATTTGGGCGTGATTACTGGTCCAAAGTTATTGACTTTGACTTCCTCGCTGACTCTGGTGTTATCTCGCATGAACACCTCGATCTTTTTGAATACGCAGACACACCTGAGAAAGCATGGGAAAAAATCCTTCAGTTCAACAGAGACCTAAAAAATAAATCGCCTGAAGAAATGGAACCTCATGGTGTCCCGGACGAATAGCAGACGGACATTCGGAAGGCCTCGAAGCTATCAAACGCACGGTATTAGAAGACAGAATAAGCTGCCCTCGTTCGGTCGGCTATCAACTGAGATTGTTCCACCATGAGCCTGGACAATGTGTTTCACGATCGACAGTCCAAGTCCTGTTCCACCCGCCTGCCTGCTACGACCCTTATCCACCCGATAAAACCGCTCGAAGAGTCGGGGCAAATGCTCTGAATGTATTCCGCAACCGTGATCAGCAACACTGATCATCAGTTCTTCCTTATCTTCAGAATGAGCTTTTTTCAGATTGGCGCAAATTGATATTGGTTGATGAGTCCCACTGTACTTGACTGCGTTTTCAATCAGATTGACGACTGCCTGTTCTAAAAGGGGAGCATTCACAGGCGCGATCAGGCCCTCGTCACAATTGATGTTCATCGTAATACCCTGCTCCATTGCTCGAGGCATACAGTCCGCACATGCAGTTGCTAAAATATCTGCAATTTTTGTTGGCTCTAAAGGCAGAACACCGGACCCCTCACTCTGTTCGATTCGTGAGAGAGCAAGAAGATCTTCAATGATTGCTTCAAGCCGATCTGCTTGTTTTGCCACTATGGATAAAAACCGTTTATTATCATGCGGCTCATTGATTGCTCCATCAAGGAGTGTTTCAACAAATCCCTTGATTGTTGCAATAGGCGTCTTCAGTTCATGTGATACGTTTGCCACAAAATCTTGCCGAACTATCTCTAATCGCTCTAACTCGGTAACATCGTTTAAAACCATTACGGCCCCACCTTCTCCCGACGGATCTCGGAGTGCCGTACCGTGAGCACGAATTGTTCGTTTTGGAGGACCTGTAAGATCGAAGTCATCTTCTATTGGCTCACGGCAATCAATAGCCCGGAGAACAAAGCGACGTATCGCTGGATTTCGCACCACACTCTGAAGTGGCTTCCGTAGAGCGACATCGATATCAATATTTAAAAGTGTTGCCGCTGCTTGATTGAGACCGACGATTTTTTGCCGAACATCGACTGCAAGCACACCTTCCATCATGCTATCAAGGACAGCCTCTTGTTCGATATCTCTTCGCCCAAGAGTTAAACCTCGTTCTACAAGTTTTTCTTTGAGAATACTCGTCGCCTCAGCAATTGTTGCTAATTCGGCAACTTCTGGCCTTGGAATTTGCTCCGTCCCATCACCATTTACAACACGTTTAATTGCACGAGCAAGATCGCGTGCTGGTTTTGCAACCCAGAGCGCAATCAGCCATCCTACGAACAGAGCGAACAAGCCAACAGAAACAAAACCAATCAAAAGCTTTTTAAATGAACCTGACAGGATATGATCTGTCTCATGCGTATCCATCGACAGGCAGAGTGCTCCTAACGGATTGCTTATCGGCCCGAATGGTACCGCTATAACCAAAAGACGACTATTCGTATCGACGTTGTACCAACTTGTCTTTCCAGTTCTCCCAGCTTTCGTTTCATCAAGAAGATATTTGAGTTCCGGCAACGTCTCGATTGCGTCGTCATTTAGAAAATTTTTGGAGGCTATCGTATGTAAACGATTTCCTTGAAAATCGAAGACCTCAAATCTTTGTTGTTCTGAGCTTATAATTTCATTTAAAAGTGGCGTAATTTGCTCTTCTCGAGATGAATCGATAACACCTCTAAGCAGATCTGCCAAGCCAACAGCAGTTGTCTTCATCCGCTTGAACTCCGCTTCTTCGGTAATAGCGGCTATTCGCACGGCTGAGAGCCAGT
>JAUWWJ010000107.1 GCA_030616935.1 Planctomycetaceae bacterium | reverse complement strand
GTGCCAAAGATGCCACTTCGAGTCTCCCATCGTAAAGCATCAAGAAACATTGCAGCAGCCGTTGAGATCATGCCAGCAAGAAAAAAGCCGACGATAAAAATAGAGAAGGCTGTGAGAACAGTCTTCCAATGTCCCCATTTCCTGCTTCGCTGCCGAATCCATGGATTAACAAATCGACTGATTACAAGAGTGGCGACAATCGCCGAGAGAGGAAATAAAGCAAGGACCCAACCTCCCCAACCGCTTGCACCTCGGCCATTCAGCCAAGCAAAAAGGTCACCATCAAAAAGAAGTGATTCTGTAGGTTTTGCGACAATCGATCCTAGAAAAATACCGAGAGGCAGTGCAACAACGAGGACAACAGGGAATCGCCAGTTTGATATTCGACTGCGTAATCCAGGAGGCCAGAACTGCCACAAAAAAGCTCCAATGAGAAGCGAGATCGGCACTGTGAAAAGACTTGTTACAAAAATCATCACCCCGCTCTCGATGAGCGGAGCGAGAATGAGACCGGCAATGAACCCGAGTACAACACTTGGGAGGCTCGCCATCATCTCAATTATTGGTTTTATTCGAGACTTCCATGACGGAGTCATAAACTGACTTAAATAGATTGCTGCAAAAATAGCAATTGGTGTCGCGAATAACATTGAGTAGATAGTGGCTTTGATAGTCCCAAACAAAAGCGGTACCAGGCTATATTTTGGCTCGAAGGATTCGTGTCCAGTTGTTTCCCACGCATAGTCACTGCCCGGGTAGTTCTCGTACCAGATTTTTCCGAAGAGCGAGTGGAAAGAAACCTCCGGATAGCCAGGGGCAACATCCCAGGAAGCAAGATTCTTTCCATCATAGGCAACAAGATTTTTTTCGCGTGAACCAAGTAGAAGAATGCGAGGTGTTTGGGTCAGAGCCGATTCTTTCTTTGAACTAATCTCAGCAATGATTGAGTGGTTTGAAGCATGTAGGAGTCGAACAAAGCCGTCTGCTGAAGCTATAGCAAAAAGACGTGATCTTGGTGATGAAGAAATAGCTGTAATTCTTGCATCTTTTTTTTGCTGATAGCCATCGTTTGGTCGAGAGGCAAATGTCGCAGTGATTTTTGTTGCTAAGCCATCTTTTGTATTAAGTCCGGTGTCTCTGGAGGTGAATAGAATGCTTGTCGTGCCACTGTCGTCACCAAGCACGAAAGAAGATCCACCGAAAAGTCGAGTGACACGAGTAATTGTTTGGTTTTTCTGAAGCAATTGTCGCTGCTCCATTAATACCGGGCTTGTTACATCTCGAATAACAAAACGCTCGAAGAATCCAGATGGAGTAAACACAAAAAGTTGATCTCCAAGTCCAGAAACCCGAACAAAACGAAAGTCTGAGTGGTCTTGCGCTCCCTTGAAAGTAGTTTCTAACGTGCTTACGGAACTTTCATCAGAGATTAGATTTTTTTGAAAAGAGCTTTTCTCAACATGTATGTTTCCTCGATCATCAATCGCTGCAATGCAGAACCCGTTTGTAGTCATTGCCAAGTCAATATTGATGATCGGTCGTGATAGGCCGGCGGATATAGGTTCGTCCAAGTCCGCCTGAAGCACAATTTTTTTTGTTATATCCTTTGATGACCGAAGATAAATCACATCATCGATAGTGATAAAGTCGCCAATGTTTAGAGTTTCTGCCTGCCGTGGAATTTCTGCCTGAGGAACATACGAAGTAACAAGTCCGATTCGTCCGGTGCGAATTGTGCCATCCTCAAAACCAAAAGCTGACTGTAGATCGCTTTGGGGTTGGTAAATACAAGAAGCTTGTTGAAGCCCGCAACTCTCTGTCGAACGTGAAAGAAGTTTGTTGCCATTTTTAATTTCAATAACAGCAATTTCATCTGTATTACAAAACCACAATAGAGAGCCGGATTCATCAAGACCAGAAGCAAGCAGTTGGTTTTTCGGCAGATTGAATGCTATCGATTGTTTCAGTTCAGTGGTGGCAGAATGAAAGAGCGGAAGTGCTACAACAAATAGAAAAACACCAACAAGAAGGACCGCAGCAATTGTTGCTAGGCCACCTAGCGTAATAACAAAGTGGGCAAGTTTGTCACTGAGTAGAACTGCAGCGCGTGTCGCAGTGCTTTTCTTTCGCCCAGTAAATGTTGCCGGCTGATTCATAGATCATGGCTGAAAAAAAAATTGAGTGAAGCCAATTAAAACAACACTGTCGTCCAGTGACGAACAGTTAAAACATTGAAGAAACACGTTCCTCTTAACCACTCGTTTCAATAGTCTGCTAACAGACGGTTTACTGTATTTGTATGGTTTCGTCAAAACGTGTGATTTCATTCAGTTCACACCAATATGTCGAAGGCTTCTTTCAGATATTTTATGTGTTACTGGTAGGTAGCCAACTTTCAAAACATCTGCCTGACCAGTTGCGCTCAGAACATACTTCAAGAATTCTCGACGAAGTGGTTCGAGTTCACTGCCGGGCTTGTAATTCACACTTAGATAGAGAAAGTGAATGAGGGGATATTCTCCAGAGTAGGCATTTTTTGCATTCGGAGTAACCTGCTTGCCGCGATTGGTTGAGCTCAAGGGGAGCGCTCTGACATCGGCGGTTTTATAGCCAATACCGCTATACCCAATCCCATAACAATCATTCGCAATTGACTGAACAACGGAAGAACTACCCGGCTGCTCCTTGACACTTGATTTAAAGTCTCCCTTGAAAAGAGCATGCTCTTTGAAATAGCCATATGTACCGCTTGCAGAATTCCGGCCATAGAGTCGTATCGGTTTGTCTCGCCAAGTGCCGGTAAGCCCCAGTTGGCCCCATGTAACAACAGCCTTTTTCATTCCACCGTTGCGATTTTTTGAAAAGATGGCATCTATTTGCTGAAGCGAAAGACCAGTGATGGGATTGTCTTTATGGACATATACAGTGAGCATATCGATTGCAGTTGGGATGACGGTTGGTGCATAACCAAAATGGTCTTTGAAGGAATCAATTTCACGTGCTTTCCAAGGTCGTCTCATTGGGCCAAAAGTACTTGTGCCTTCCATGAGAGCTGGTGGTGCAGACGAGGAACCCTTGCCCTCGATACCCTCACGAACACTTGGGTAAAATTTCTTAAAACCTTCCGTCCACAACGCAACCAGATTATTCATCGTATCAGAGCCGATGTACTTCAGAGAGCCGGCTACTTCACCACTGACGGAGTGATACGGCTGTAATTTAGGATCAATTTCTTGTGCTAGTGACTTCGAGGAGCCAAAAGATTGAAGGTTCCCTACAGGGAAGAAAAGCAAAAGAAAAACCAGAAGGGTCTTGAGATTTATTTTACAAGCAAGAAAGTCCATACAGTCATCACCTTGAATTGAAGTATGGAAAAGTGACAAAGTTTCACTTTCACCAATTCCTTAACATACTCATTTGTATGTGGTTTTCATGAGTATTTGTATGTTTCTTCAAGGAGCATTTGCTTTCGTGTGAAGCGAATGAAACAAGATCACTTTTCATCTGAGAGAAGAGCTTCTATTTCACGGTACCGTTGGCGGTAATACCACCTCTCCCAGAGTGTTGCTTTCCGGAGGTTTGGATCATTTGGGTGAATCGCGTGTTGCTTTCCAGTACGCGTGATGAGAAGCAGTTGTCCATCTTCAAGCAGCTGCTTAATGACCCAAAACTTGTCTACGGTATACGAATAGGTTTCCCCACGTGTGGCGGCATCAACTTCACGGGCCCGCGGACCTGGAGAAACACTATGTTTCTGTTTACTGTAGACAACAAGATCGTGCGATTCCCACTTCATGAAATGTGCCAAAATGTTGCCTCTGTAAAGACAACTATGAAAAGTTTTCTTTGTCTCTAGACTGTATGGCACCAGTATACTCCTATTCAGATCACTCAATAGCCATCTGGAACGCTCCTGTGAATCTCACGTCTTTGGTACACCTTGTTGGCGAACTCATTGGAGGTTTGGGCATCTTTCTGCTCGGCATGAAGTTCATGTCTGAGGGCATGCAAGCTGTCGCTGGAAATAGCTTGCGTCGGCTTATCAGTACCGTAACGGGTAATCGTTTTTTTGCGATTATTGTTGGGGTTATCGTGACCTGTATTGTCCAGTCAAGTTCCATTACCACTGTTATGGTTGTTGGATTTGTGAACAGTGGTGTGATGAGCCTTGTGCAGGCGGTAGGTGTCATCATGGGAGCAAATATTGGGACAACAATCACTGGATGGATATTAGTCCTTAAAATCGGAAAGTATGGCTTGCCACTTCTTGGTTGCTCCGCTTTTGTGTACCTGTTTTCACGGAAGGATCGCTGGCGGTACTATGCGATGGGACTCATGGGAACCGGAATGGTGTTTTTCGGTTTGGAGCTCATGAAAGATGCGTGTGGCATCATTAAAGAAACACCAGACTTCGCAACGTGGTTTCAAGCCTTTCAGGCAGATAGCTATCTCGGTGTGCTCAAGTGTTGTATGGTGGGCTGTATTCTTACGACCATGGTACAGTCTTCTTCGGCAACCTTGGGGATCACGATATCTCTTGCTTACCAAGGGGTCATATCTTATGAGACCGCAGCGGCACTTGTTATTGGTGAGAATGTCGGCACAACAATTACGGCATTGCTGGCATCTTTAGGGGCAACAACAAATGCCCGCAGGGCAGCCTACTTTCATGTCCTCTTTAATCTCACCGGAGTGTTTTGGATCACCCTTGTTTTTCAATGGTATATCCAACTTGTGCAGTGGATTATCCATGTAGATGTTTTGAAAGAAGTGATGGTAGGCGGTTTCGCTACGTTTCCGAATACGACACCAGCAATAGCTGCAACCCACAGTATTTTTAACATAGCGAATGTCGTGTTATTTATTCCGTTTGTTGGGATGCTTGTTCGAGTCCTAGAGCGGATTGTTCCGTCAAAAGAATTGAAAGAGAAGCCACGTCTTACCGGATTAGATATGCGTATGCTGGATAATCCCGTGTTAGCGATCGAGCAATCAAAAAAAGAACTAGAACGAATGGGAGACAGTTGTGAAAAGATGTTCGATGTTTTGTCGGAATTGAGACAAAAAAACTCCCCAGACAGTTGGCTCAGTAGCCAGCTAAGAGAGTACGAGATATCGCTGGATACTATTCAGGAAGAAATAACGACATTTATGACAAAGCTCTTTGCGAGTGCGTTGCCACATGATGTTGCGGATGAGATACGTAGGCAATTGAGAATAGCCCATGAATACGAATCAGTCAGTGACTGCATAGATAATCTTGAGCGATTAGATGAAAAGATGAGACAGTATGGATCCGATGTCTCATCAAATTTCCATAACGGCATTACAGAATTGAGTAACTGCACCCAGTCAGTTTTGAAGGAGATAAATACGGCACTTCGTACGAAAGAACAGGATGCTCTCAAAGAATTTGCCTCTGTCATGAAACGTGTGCGATTCCAAATCAAAGAACTCAGGTCGAAGCAACTTGAAGAACTTACCAATGCCGGTGTGCCACCTACGGTTACGTCTATCGTACTGTCCGTACTGAATGGCTATGCACACCTATTCAGTCATTTTGAAAATATTGTGGAAGCCTTGTCCGCAGAGGCATGACAGCGTGCCCAAGAGGGGGACGTTGTACAAATCATGCAATGCAATCCATTATAGATCGAAGCGGTCAAGATCCATAACCTTGGTCCAGGCGATGACAAAATCATTGATGAACTGCTGTTGCCCGTCTTTACTTGCGTACATTTCACTTATGGCACGTAATTGTGCGTTTGATCCAAAAATCAAATCAACACGTGTGGCATGCCATTCTACGGTACCTGTTGAACAATTTTTTCCAGCAAAAATATTGCTGCACTTTTCCGTTATGTGCCACTCGATATCTTGACGAAGCAAGTTTATAAAGAAATCATTCGATAAGGTTTCACGGCGATTTGTGAAGACACCAAGACTAGATTGGCTATCTCCTCCGCTATTCGCCCCAAGCACTCGAAGGCCTCCAACAAGAACTGTCATTTCTTTCGCAGTGAGCGTCAAAAGATCGGCTTTGTCAAGCAAGAGTTCCTCGGCAGGACGATCGATATGTTTGGC
>JAUWWJ010000444.1 GCA_030616935.1 Planctomycetaceae bacterium | reverse complement strand
TACGGCGTTGTTGAAGAAATTCATGAGCAGGCTGAGGTTCGAGGAGAGCAGGGCAATACAGTACTTGTTCGAATTACCATTGATCCGGCAAGGCATGAAAAAGAAGAGCTCGGTGCTGGAGCCACGGTGACAGCATGGGTGAACTGCGGAAAACACGCCCTTGGGTACGTCTGGTTTATGGACGTCATGGCATTCTTTCAAACACAGATCTTTTTCAGGCTCTGGTAAGAGAAGGACACAGTACATCAGGTGGATATCATGAAAGTTGTTTCAGGAGTTGTGTGCGGCGTTATCTTGTTGGGAACAGGTTCGCTTTTAGCAGCGACGCCAGAAGAGCCGGTGCTTCGTCGCTGTTTGGTCTCAGTCGTTGAAGAAGCTCGAGTGCCTGCACGTGAAGCAGGGGTCTTAGTTGAGTTGTCAGTCAAAGAAGGGGACACGGTTCGTCGTGGAGGTGCCATTGCTCGAATTGATGATTCCCAGCCTCGCTTTGAAAAGCAAAAAGCATCGGCTGAACATGATCAGGCAATCGCGAGAGCAAAAAGTGATGTCGATGTACGGTATTCGGTTGCCGCAGAAAAAGTGGCTGAGGCAGAGGTCGAAAAAGCTGTAGCGTCAAATCGAAGAATCCCAGGTAGCGTGACCCAAGTGGAGTTAGCAAGGCTCCAGTTGAATCAGAAGAAGAGTGAACTTCAAATTGAACAGGCTCAGCTTGAAAGGCAGCTTTCATCACTTGATGCACAGTCAAAAGAAGTTGAAGTTCTCGCGGCTGAAAATCGAATTGAACGGCGGCAGATCGCATCCCCGATTGATGGCATGATCGTTCAGGTCTACCCGCATCTTGGGGAGTGGATGCAGCCAGGGGATCCGTTGGCGAGAGTTGTTCGGACTGACAAACTTCGGGTTGAGGGGTACGTGGATTCATCCAAGTATGAGCCAAGCATGGTGCATAACCGATCAGTGACCGTGTCAGTGATGTTTGCAGATGAGCGCGAAGAATCATTCAAAGGCAGGATTGTCTTTGTGAGTCCACTTGTTGAACCGGGTGGTGACTTTCGTGTGTGGGCTGAGGTTGAAAATCGGCAGGCAAAAGATTCGGTGGAGTGGCTGCTGCGTGCTGGCCAAACAGCGACAATGACCATTCATTCCACGCAGGCCCCATTGCCGCCCGTCCATCGAACAGTGACAACAGCAGATGCCGAATGAGGTGAACCATGGCGATGGCTGAAGCCTTCCGCTCGAGTACGTCGCGCCCTGTGGGTCTGCGGTACCGTGGCGATTTGGTAACCAATCGTCAGGTGTATCAGGGGCAGGCATGGTATGTGGTCAAAGACCCTATTGGTTTGTCGTATTATCGGTTTCGTCCTGAAGAATATGCTCTCCTTGAAATGCTTGATGGCGAGGCGAGTCTCGAAGATCTCAAGGATAATTTTGAAGCCCGTTTCCCTCCTCGTCGAATTACCGTGGATGAGGTGTCACGGTTTGTGTCAACACTCCACCGCAGTGGGCTTGTCATTGGTGATCGGCCTGGTCAGGGGCCACAACTCAATGAACGGCGGCGGCAACGCGTGTGGTCGGAATGGAAAAACTGGCTGCGGAGCATCATGTGCCTGCGGTTTCGTGGCATTGATCCAGACTGGATACTGAACAAGATCAATCCGTGGTTCGGCTGGCTGTACTCACCACCTGCACTCATGGTTGCTGTTGCATATATATTCACCGCGCTCATGCTGGTGCTTGTCAACTTTGAAACATTTCGCTCAAAGCTTCCCGAGTTTCATCAGTTCTTTGCAAGTGGTAACTGGTTTTATTTGGCAGCAGCACTTGGAATCACCAAGGTGATTCATGAATTTGGCCATGGTCTTTCCTGTAAGTATTACGGCGGTGAGTGTCATGAGATGGGCTTCATGCTGCTGGTCTTTACGCCGTGTCTGTACTGCGATGTGTCAGACAGTTGGATGTTGCCGAGTAAATGGAAGCGGATGATGATCGGTGCGGGGGGGATGTATATCGAGCTTATTTTGGCATCGACAGCAACGTTTCTCTGGTGGAACTCACACGAAGGCCTCTTTAATCAGATGTGCCTCAACGTGATGTTTGTATCCAGTGTGTCGACGCTGCTCTTCAATGCCAATCCGCTCATGCGTTTTGACGGGTACTACATTCTCTCTGACATGCTTGAGATTCCAAACTTGAGAACCAAATCAAGCACAAGCCTGAGTCGGCTTGCGAAGAAGTGGTGCCTGGGTGTGAAGTTGCAGGATGATCCGTTTTTGCCCAAAAGGCATCAGGGCTTGTTTGCGCTGTATAGTATTGCCTCGACAATTTATATGTGGGTCCTCATGATTTCGATCTTCATGTTTGTCTGGAATGC
>JAUWWJ010000211.1 GCA_030616935.1 Planctomycetaceae bacterium | reverse complement strand
TTAGTACTAAGCTTCTCCATCAAGGGCAAAGTGTCCGATTTCGAGCTCCTGGGCGAAGTATGCATCCCACTATAAAAGAGGGAGAGCCTATCACAGTAGTGCCCATGGCGTCATTCGATATCAAACGGGGAGACATTCTTCTTTATCTCGTGGGAAGGAAGGTCATTGCTCATCGGGTCGTGAGCATCGAGAGGAAAAAAAGCGAATCCGTGACTCAATCCTCAACACCCACTCCTCAGCACTTATTTATCCTGCAAGGCGATGCAGCAGGCACCTGCGATTATCCTGTGGAAGCTCAGCAGATCTTAGGCAAGGTTGTCTCTGTGGAGAAGGGCGGCCGCAGCGTTGATCTGGATGGCCGCAGAGCCAGACTGTTGCACAAGGTGCGCGTGTGTGCCTCTCGGCTCAAGGGGTGGATGTATGCAGAGGGTACCCGTTCTCACTCTGGTGTCAGGGCTATTCGAAAAGCGTTAACAGTTGTTCGAGATCGAATCAATTCGATCAAAGAGGTGTAAAAGTGATACTGCAAAGGCACATAAACCGGTCAAGGTTCCTTGTTTCCCTTTTAATTTTCTGGTGGGTTTTTTCCGGCTTCCCGCAGATTCTTGATTTCCCGCCTTGGATTCAGGAAGCACAGGCTGATTTTCAACCGGGTTGGGGCGTGGTAGCATTCAATACCAATAAAGCCACCTACCGCGTTGGAGAAGAGGCGTATCTGCAGATGGCGGTGTTGGATGAGTCTGGAGGAAGAATCTGTGATGCCCAGATCGAATTAAGAATTAGGAATCAAGAGTCAGGCAGAGAAAAGAAGTTCTCTACACAAGCACAAACAGAAAAAGGGTGGTTTACCCACCTCTTTCATTATATTGCCAGTTTATTTGGCCAAGACCACAAGGTAGGGCTTATTCAGAAATCAAATGAATGTGGTGAAAACAAAACGAGCGTCCCCGATTATTTTGCCTCCTACCAAGTGCAGGAACCAGGAATATATGAAGTAGGAGTAACTGCCACTACCAAAAACGGTAGCTACTCCATTACCGATAGTTTTGAAGTTTGTCAGTCAGTACCCTTCGATGTTGAAAGAATTGGACCAACCAGCATTTATCCACCAGCTACCTATGAGATGACTTTGAGGATTAAGGCAAATCAGGATTTTGAAGGAGAAATCATTGAGAGGGTGCCGGCTAGTTTTGAAGTTGCGACACACGAAACAGCACGAATTGGAACACGGAATGACACGAAAGAAATTGTCTGGCAGGTTGATTGGAAAGCAGGAGAAGTTTATGAACTGGAATATCAATTTGATGCGCCGGATATTAGTCCTCAGTTTTATCTTCTGGGACCCGTTCGACTCGCTGACGCTCGCTCAGGGCAAGCCCTCTTTGAGGAAGCTCGGCAGTGGCAGATTGCTGCCGACGCCATCGGCCTAGAAAACACCGCCACTCCAGTTAAATTTGATGCCGCTAACCCTACTATTGATTTGTCGGTCACCAACGCTAGCCTCATCATCGTTCATGTGATGACCAAAGATGGGACAGCTGCGACCAATGTCTCAGACTCAACTGATGGGAATTACACTCAAGCGCATGCTGCTGGCAGCACCACCGACCCACCAAGAGTGGAGACTTGGTATTTGGCTAATCCCACAGCCGAGTCGAAAACTATCACTGTAACAATTGGGGCATGTCTAGGAATCATTAGCGCCTTCGGCTTAACCGGAACGGACGCCAGCTCTCCAATAGGAGCAAGCTCTGGCAGTACTGGAAGCGGAACAACTGCCAGTAATAACATCACCACTTCTTACAATAACAGTTGGATAATTTCAGTAGTGGGGGTGGAGACAGGAGGAGCCGTTACCCAAGATTCGTCTCAAACAGACATTTGGTATTTGGTAGTGGGAGGAGCTCCGGCGGATAGGAGAGTAGGAGAGGGAACATACGAGCTTAAATCGACTGCTGGAGATGACCTCCAATCATGGGCAGTACAATCCGGTAATTGGTCGCTAAGCTCGGTTGAGGTGAGAGAACCTGGACCCCCCACGGGGGTGACCCTGGCCGACCATGCCGCGGGCCAGAGCACGAAGAACCTCGTTGGGGAAAGCACGGTCACCGGGGCTTATCTCTTTGCCTTTCAGCTCACCAACAACACAGCCAGCCCAGTCACCGTGGATACAGTTCAGTTCCAACTTTCCTTAGTCACGGGGATTGTCAAGGGGGATTTTGCCAATCTTGCGATCTACGTGGATGACAATGACGACGGCACCATAGACGGGAACGACACCACAGGAACCGTGGGCGGCTCTGCCACGGTGGATGAAGGGGTCAGCACCATCACCTTTGACACCAACTTCGATATTTCTGCGAGCGCGACGGTCAACTACATCCTCAAGGGCGATGTGAGCAACCTCGAGTTAGATTATACGGTAACCATCGACCTGGGGACGAGCAACATCACCCTCACATCAGGCACAGTGGGAGGCAGCGATACCACGAGCGTTACCCACACGTATTGCGGCGACGGCAAGTTCTCCTACCGGAGGCCGATCACCATTGAGTCTGACTTGGTAGGCGCTGATAACACTGGCACCCTTCCTGATGATACCCCTCCAAACAAAGGTTTTCCTGTTCTGATCAGCCTCACCGCGGCAGCCTCCGGCGATTGGCTAAAGAACACCAGTGAAACGGGCGGGCATATAGAGAGTGACCAAGGCTATGACATCATCTTCAGGAAATCGGATGGCACCACCGGACTGTATCATGAGATTGAAAGCTATGATGGAACCAGTGGGACGCTGGTGGCCTGGGTGAGAATCGACTCCCTTTCCAAGAGCAGCGATACCACGATCTACATGTACTATGGAAACAGGTGCATCTATTCTCCCACCGAGAATCCACCCGCGGTTTGGGATTCCAACTACAAGGGTGTCTGGCACCTCAGTGAAGATGCATCAGGGACAGGAAATTCGGACCTTTACCAAGATTCCACAGAAAACGCCAATCATGGGGATGATTATGTTTCAGCCGCAGGCCAGGACGGACAAATTGATGGCGGGCAGGAATTTGATAAGGTGAGTGAAGATTACATCGACGTTGGTACTACTGTTATTATTGACGGTCGCAGCGCCTTTACTTTCACTGCGTGGGTGAATGTATTTAACTCAACTGGACCGAGCAATGACTATTCGATATGGGATAGGAGACAGTCGAGCGGAGTTGGTACCTTGGATTTCGCAATAGGAGATTATGATACAGATAATACCCAAATAAAGGTTACAACCAATGACGGCGGTACATGGTACAACCACACTTCGAATAGTGAAGTACCTCTTAATACTTGGACATTTATAGCGGCAGTTTATGACGGCGCTAACGTAAATTTCTATATGAATGATGCAAGTGACGGTTCTCCTTCATATAATATGCCCAGTGCTGCTGCGAGCTTGCCTCAATCAATTGCAAGAGCCGGTGGAGTGAGTGCTGCCTACTTTGATGGTGCCATTGACGAACTCCGCATTTCAAATATCGTCCGCGATGCGGACTGGATTAAAACCTCGTTCAACAACCAGAGTGATACCACGATAGGAGAAGGGCATTTCATAAAGGCGTTGGGGAGCGAGGACTCCAGCCCGGCCACAGCCGTAGACCTCATCTCGTTTACTGCCACAGGCCAGGATGACTCTGTCCTTGTCGAGTGGGAGACGGCCCAGGAGATTAATAATCTGGGCTTCAACCTCTACCGCATCACGGAGCCGGCTGGTTCCTACACCAAGCTAAATAAGAACCTCATACCGGGTCTGTTGTCCTCGGTCAGAGGCCGCAAGTACACCTATACCGATACAGATGTTAGCTGGGGTGTACTCTACTACTACTTGCTTGAGGATGTGGATCTTTCCGGGACAAGGACGATGCACGGTCCTGTCTGTGTGGACTGGGATGGTGACGGCATACCCGATGACTATATCGAAGAAGCGGATGATGATTCGGACTCAGATTCTGACGGCAGCGATCCTGAAGTTGAGATACCTGTTGTCGAATTATACGAGGTAGATCTAGGTGATACAGACTGGACTCCATCCGGTCATGGTTCTGCCACCTGGGTGAAGCTGGCAAGCTTCACGGCAAAGCAACAGGATGAAGGGATTTCCTTGGAGTGGGAGACAGGCTATGAGGTTGACAACCTTGGTTTTCACATCTACCGGGAGGTAGACGGTAAGTTCTACAGGGTAACAGCAGACCTGGTACCTGGATCTGTATTCAAGGTTGGAGCCAGTAGAGAGCTTCCTGCTGGTCAGAGTTATGTGTACTTTGACGGATTGTCGGTGCTTAAAGGGCACGAGCTTTACTGGCTGGATTGTGTTGAGTTCAATGGCGGGCGTGCTTCCTTTGGGCCGATAAAGCCCGAGATCTACGGGCATCCATTAGCTAAACGGCTCAAGGCCCGTTTTAGATCGATCGCAAAGCATCAGATTTCCAG
>JAUWWJ010000369.1 GCA_030616935.1 Planctomycetaceae bacterium | reverse complement strand
TGGATTTAATGGGTGGGTTTGGATATGATAAAAATTATTTGCCTGCGAGAAAGGCTATTGAATTTCTTAAAAAGGAACAGGAAGAAGACGGTTCATGGTTTGGTCGTTGGGGAGTCAATTATATTTACGGTACGTGGCAGGCTATCGAAGGTCTTCGAGCGGTGGGTGTGTCCCGGCATGATCCACTTGTTGCACAAGGCGTCAAGTGGCTCAAGTCAAAGCAGCAAACAAATGGTGCGTGGGGTGAAAGCCCTGCAAGCTACGCTGATCCGTCTTTGAAAGGTGTTGGAGAGCCGACAGCCTCACAAACAGCCTGGGCAGTTGCCGGTCTTGTGGCGGCCGGTGATTACAACTCTTCGTCAGCACGTCGGGGTGTTCAATGGTTGCTCACGACTCAGCGGCCTGATGGCGACTGGAATGAGACCGCATTTACTGGGACGGGTTTCCCGAAGGTCTTTTATCTTCGGTATCACTACTATCGAATTTCCTTTCCACTGATCGCAATCGCACGATGGCACGCGTCGTTAGGGAGTGAAAACACGAAACAGAATCGTGAGCAGATTCGACCACGAAAGAAATCATCCAAAATGTTTGAAGGGGTATTGGCATGAGTGTTCCTGTTGGACAAATGATGGCAGTCTTGCGACATGTTGCAGTGCAACGTATCAGAGGAAATCACAGGTATCCGCTGGTGCTAATGCTCGAACCCCTTTTTCGATGCAATCTTGCGTGCGCCGGATGTGGGAAAATTCAACACCCACGTGAGATTCTGCGACAGCATCTCTCGCCAGAACAGTGTTTCAATGCGGTGGATGAATGTGGCGCTCCGATTGTTGCCATACCGGGTGGTGAGCCTTTGTTGCACCCACAGATTGAAGAAATTATTGCTGGAATCGTGGCCCGGAAGAAGTATCTCTACGTGTGTACGAATGCGATCAAGCTTGAGGAGATGCTCTCACGTTTTACGCCGTCAAAGTATCTCGCCTTTTCGATTCACCTGGATGGGCTGAAACAAGAGCACGACGCGTCGGTCTGTCGTGACGGAGTCTACGAAATGGCAGTCAATGCAATTCGCGCTGCACGGAATGCCGGCTTTCGTGTGACGACGAATTCCACTCTATTTGCGGATGCTGAGCCAGAGCGTTGCCGTCAGTTTTTTGACGAAGTGATGCAACTTGGTGTTGAGGGAATGATGGTCTCCCCGGGTTATTCCTATGAGAAAGCACCAGAGCAAGATATTTTTCTGAGTCGTGAAAGAAGTCATGGTCTTTTTCGGAAGATCTTGAAGGGGGGAACCAGGCGATGGAAATTTAATCAGTCTCCAGTTTTTCTTGAGTTTCTAAAAGGCAATTGGGATCTGGAGTGCAGACCCTGGGGGACGCCGTCGTATAGTCTTTTTGGATGGCAGAAGCCATGTTATTTACTTGACGAGGGGTATGCTGAAAGTTTTGCGGACCTCATGAATACCACTGATTGGGATTCATATGGTCGAGCGAGTGGAAACCCGAAATGTCAACAGTGTATGGCACATTGTGGGTACGAGCCTGCAGCTGTCGAAGCCACCTTTGGATCGTGGAAAGGTTTTTTACGAACTGCCCAACTGGCAGTATTTGGCCCACCACGAGACCAGGATGAATCTGCCCCGAGCCTGCCTGAAAAGCGGCAGGCCGCAGCACTTCCGATGCTCCCCATCATTGATTCGATACCAGCGAAGACCGTTGCCTAGAAAACGGTTTGATGAATTTGTAGAGCCTTGCCCAAGCAATCTTTAAGATTATTGCTTGGGTAAAAGTGCTCGTTGAGCTTCGATTGCAGCACCTCGGGCACCCGCGGTATCTCCATTTGGCATGATCTCAATTGCAATGCTGAGCTGTTCTTCTCTCTGGCTTGGCATGCCTTGTCTTACCTCGTTGATAAACCACTTTTGAAAGGCTTCCTCGGTTTCAATGGCCCCGCCACCAATAATTAGTGTGTCGGGGTCGAATACATTGATCATTTGGTCGAAGAACAGCCCAAGAGCTCTTGCTTGAACCCGAAAAATTTCTTGGCACATGTCGTCACCAGAAGCAGCAAGGCCACGAACTTGAACCGCTGCTTTGGCGGGATCAAGAGATGCCAATGGATGGTCGCTGTGCTTTTGGAGATAATGAGGCAGAAGGTTTTTTCTGATTGCTGTAAGCGAACAGAGTGATTCGAGGCAACCATCACGACCGCAGTTGCAAGGTGCCTTGACTCCCGCTAGTTCCGGAAGCATTGCCGTGAGACTTTCGGTTGGGATCAAAACATGGCCAAGTTCACCACCAAAGCCACGGCTACCAGCAACGACAGTTCCCTTATGGATAATCCCACCACCAAGCCCCGTCCCGATGATGGCAGATACCGATGTCTTGTTCGGTTGATTTCCGAAGATGGTTGTGTGGCCCCACACCGCGGCTGCATTGCCGTCGTTTAAATAATGAACAGGAACACCTAGTATTTTCTCGAGGCCACCACGAATATCAAAACCAGCCCAATCAGAGTGAACAAAGTTTGTTGAACCACGGCTGCTAAGAACTCCATCTGCTGTTGCTGGCCCAGGTGTATCGAGCCCAATTGCGGCGATTTCTTCGCGTGTTCTTCCTGCTTCGGCAACGGCTTTCTGTAGGCCATCAACAATTTGTTGCAAGCAGATAGCTGGTCCTTCAACACTCCGTGCAGGATGTTCACAAAGATTAGAAATAAGAAATGTTCCAGCACCGTCCAGAAGCGTTGTGTTGACTGCTGTCCCGCCGAGGTCAACTCCGGCAACAAGTGGTCCGGTGTTTTTTTGGGAGTCTGGTATGGTCATTGCCCAGTTTTTTTCCTTTTGTCGGTAAAGAAAGTTGCGTACTTTCACAAAGTAGCAGCCCGTTTGCCAGTCACTCCATAGTGAATTATTCGGCGTCGATTAGCTC
>JAUWWJ010000405.1 GCA_030616935.1 Planctomycetaceae bacterium | reverse complement strand
GCGCTGAAAGGTTGTTGCCCATACACTGCATGACCACTGTCATGAAAATTCAACATAACTGCAAAGAAGAGCAAGCCAAAGAATCGCATCGATCGATTCACTCGCTCAGCTCTCCGGCCGGATTGTTGCATTATTTTCTCCAGCCGGCATGGAAGCACACTTTTACTGCGCCATTTTTCTCAAAAGTTGCCGTTCTCGTTCCCGCACAACAATCTTCCGCAACAGTTCAGCCCGCAACCGTCTGTGTTCCTGCACAGGAAACCCTCGTTCACTCTTTGAACTTTGCTTGACATGAACTGTCATACCATTTTTCGCTAGGCTTGCTGCATAGCTCATACCCGCCTCCATAGAGCGTGGTGACGACCAGCCTCGCCACATCAAATAATAGAGATCGGCTCAATGGAGGGCGTTTACTGAAACCGACAGACCGTGCCGTTAAAGTTGACACGATCGGTAAAGCCAGCGATCGACGAAGCCAAGCATCAACGAGAGCCAGTGGCAGAAATCACTTCGAAATCAGCTTCACGAAGCCGCTCATGGAGCGTTTGTATATGGTCTTGGTCGGCTGTCTCTACGGTGACTTCGACTGTTGTGGAAAAGACTTCAGGACCAGAGAATGCTCGATCATGATTGATTTCCAGAACACTTGCTCCAGCGTCGGCAATGACCTGAGTTAGTTTCGCCATACCTCCAGGTCGATCACTGACAGTTGCAGTAAATCGCCACAACCTCCCATCAAGAGCAAGCCCATGATCAATCACGCGGTGGAGGACTGTGGGGTCAATGTTCCCACCACATAACAGCAGGACCACTTTGCGATCCTTCAACTCCTGCCCTGCTTCTCCCATGAGTGCCGCCAATGCTGCTGCACCAGCTCCCTCGCATGATGTTTTTTCAAGCTCAAGCAAGCGTAAGACTGCCAGAGAAAGTGCCTGTTCATCGACTGTCAACACACGGTCCACTCGCGGAGCCGCTAACGCAAATGATCGGTCTCCTACTCTGCCAACGGCAAGGCCATCAGCCAGTGTTGGCCGGACAGGTGCATTCACAGGTTTCCCTGCTGCGAGTGAAGCGGTAAAGCTTGCCGCTGCAGCAGCCTCGACGGCAATGATCTTGATATCTGGCCGTTGAGCCTTTGCCGCAACAGCAACACCAGCCAGAAGGCCGGCACCACCTGTTGGTACGACGATAGCATCTGCGTCTGGGACATCTTCCAGAATTTCAACTGCCGCTGTCCCCTGCCCTGCAATAATCTCTGCATCGTCAAACCCATGAATGAGTCGCAGACCATCACGGGACGCAATTTCGACTGCCCGCTGCCATGCCTCTTCAAAGGTTTCTCCATAAAGCAGCACGTTCGCACCAAGCCGCCGACAGGTTGCAACCTTTACCAAAGGCGCAAATTGCGGCATCACGACAGTCACCGGAATCTTCAGCAACTTCCCATGGTAGGCCAACCCGAGGGCATGGTTTCCTGCTGAAGCTGCGACAACACCACGCTTTTTTTGTGATTCATTCAGAAGCAAGAGCGCATTTCGTGCACCTCGCTCCTTGAATGAGCCTGTACGCTGCAGCAGATCGAGTTTGCAGAAAATGTCGCAGCCTGTGAGTTCCGAAAGCGGGATACTCGGCGGACAGGGAGAACGGTAGATACCATCAGCTATTCGCTCTGCTGCATCGAGTATATCCTGCGCGGTGACTGACTCACTCAATGGCAATGATTTGTCGTCGTCGTGATTTGGTGTCACTCTACAACTCCGGTATCAACGTGAGGGTTTCGTCCGGTCAGTCGTTGCGGCTGATGAAACGATCGTACATCAATCCAACTCATTCCTGCTCGACGAGCCGCTTCGACCCCAAGATCACTATCTTCCCACACGAGGCATCCTTCTGGAGCAACACCAAGGCGGCGAGCTGCCTCAAGAAATGGGTCGGGGTCTGGTTTGTGTCGGCTTGTATCTTCGCTGGCAACGATACAATCAAAAAACTCACGGACACCGATCTGGAGAAGAATCTTTTCACAGACATCATGGTACCCACCCGTAACGACCGCCACGGGCACATGTCCGTGGGCGCGACGAACTGCAGCAATCACAGGATCAATCGCCTTGACATGCTTCACTTGCTCAAGAAAGGCCGCTTCCTTCATCTCTGATGCCTGATCAAGATCAATTTCGATCGACGCCTCAGTTGCGAGTGTTGCCAAAATATCACGCGTCGGCCGACCACCGAGAGCATAGAAACGGTCTTCATCGAACAGAATGCCATGGTGTTTTGTTACATGAAGCCACGCTCTGTAGTGGGCAGGCATCGTATCAGCAAGGGTGCCGTCACAATCAAAGAGAATGGCTGTGTAGTCCTGGAGCCGCCAGTCAGCCGTTGGGCCTTGGTGTTGCGGAGTATTCATGAGATTCATTTCGGTGCCGAAGCCACTTGCTCCTCAGAGGTTTTTAAATACTTTTCCTAACAACAGCCGCCCAAAACCGCATAATCTGACTCTAACGGTTATATGGATCAGCAAATTGATACACTGCCTGCTTTTTCTTCCTGACCGGAACAGTTTTACAAGGTAGCCTATTCTATAGGTGTTGCATTGGTCTCGTTTCCTTACGGCACGCCTTTCCTGCTGCTTCCAGTCACGTCAGATTTATATCATGAAAATCCCAAAGCGTGGCGTTCGACATCGAATGTTACTGC
>JAUWWJ010000101.1 GCA_030616935.1 Planctomycetaceae bacterium | reverse complement strand
TCGGCGTCCAGCCATGAGTTCATTGAGCATTGCAGGTGTGTGAACTCCGGCTAGCTCAACAAAAATTTCACTTGGTCTTCCAGCTCTCCGGAAGACCACAGGAATCCGCCAGCCAGCTGGCAGGGTCCCGAGAATGTTCTTGAAAGCATTGACGCTGCGGACACTTCTTCCCGCCAATTCAATAATCTCATCATCGATTCGCAGCCCTTTCCGCCAGGTATCTGAAGATTCAAGGATATCGGAGACAACAACTCGTCCATCAGCACTTGTCGCAACGGTTGCCCCAAGGGTTGCATGGTCTGCGAGATGGCCGCTCTTAAGTATCCCTAGGAAATTTTGAACCTGATTAGAAGAAATGGCATAGCCTGCTCCGACGTTAATTCTTCCACGTTTTTCAAATGAAGCACGGCCGTTAATACCAATTAGTTCTCCACGTGCATTAAAGAGCCCTCCGCCTGAATTGCCTGGATTAATAGCGGCATCGACCTGAAGACAATCGGCGTATTCGAGAAGAGTGCCGGCCGGAAATTGGTAGCGATGCACCCCCGAAACGATGCCTGCACTTACAGACGGCTGGAGGTTGGTTGCTAGTAAAAAAGGGTTTCCGATGGTGTAGCAGGCATCGCCGACAGAAACGGTGTCGCTGTTACCGATAGGGGCGTAGGGAAAGGCCTCTTTTCCGATCAATTTAATAACTGCAAGATCACCGGTCGGATCCAGGCCTACGAGGACGGCCTCGTAGAGTTGCCCATCGTTGAGTCCACACCGCATGGCAATTCCAGCTGGCTGGACGACATGAAAGTTTGTGAGGGCGTATCCGTCAGGACTAATGAGCACGCCAGAGCCTCCGCCGGAACTGCCAGCAAAAACAGATACCGAAGTTTTTGCAGCGGTTTCAATTACGCGGATGCGTTCTTGCTGAGCCGCAAGAACTTCTGGGAGCACGTCGTTGGTGCCGGCAGAAAATACATCCGGGCATGCAGTTGCCAGAAGTGATGTCAGTATCACTGTGATGATATGACGATCTGTTTCTTTAGTAATGGTTTGATTCTGAATTGTTTGCATATTGCTTTACCGCTCGATTCTTGGGTTCTTGACTTGAATCGGGCCACTGATCAGAGAAACCGCAGTCTTTTCATCTGTGCCGTCAAGAGGTTTTTTTAAAAAGTCGACAATGATTTTTAGCTGTTTGCCGCCATTGAGAGCGATGTCGACAGAGAGAGGCTGATTGCTCATGTCTCCTTCTTCCGAGTTTCCGAGCACGGTTTGGAAAACTTCAGAATTGTCAATCTGAATCACGACTGCCGTTGGTGAGACAGAATTTTTGGCTAGCGAAAAACTTGCTTGAAAACGGCGTGAGTCGTCGGGCACAGTCCATGTTATTTCGGTCCGAGGATGAATAAGTAGTGCCGGAGCTGATGCGTCTTGATCTTCACCATCGGATGTCATGATGACTCTTGGTGAATAGTACTGTAAAAGAGTTGCGTCGTCTGCAAGTCCACCAAAGTAAGGATCAGTCCTCGAATTTGCTGGAGGCCTTCGGGTAAGGTCAATGTGTCGTCCAAAGGTGTAATCGATCAATGATAGGGTATCTTCTGGCAGGGTAACGACGAAGTCGTCTTTTATTGATGCCATCGTTACTTCCCAACAAAGTAGGTCTTCATCCCATGTTATTTTGCGGCACCTCATTTCAACTTGCGGTGAACGCAATAGAATGTCGAGCGCATTGGGCTCTATAGCTTTGCCGGGTGTCTCTCCAGGCCGCAACCAACAGATGCCAAAAATTTTGCTTCGCTTGACTGGAATGCTTTCACCATCGAGAAGAACCACAACATTTTCTGGTGTGATTTGAGTGATGGCACATTCAATGAACTGCCACTCAGTATCACGCTTGATAGCAATGATGTCTGCTGCTGGATTTTCAGGGAGTTCCGCAAGCCACTTGTATGTGTCCGGTGAACCTGACTGGGATTCTTTAAAAGCAATCCAATGGACAGTGTCTCGTGGTACTTCAAGAATATGGCCTCCAATTGATAGAAAAGCCATTGAGTCATCTGTTGAAATGGTGTCAGTTCGTACATAAGAGCCATTAACAAGCCCAATCATGAGTTCGCTCGAGTTGGTAGAGCGTGCCGGTGTAGTTAATGTACGGACAGAGGGTATCTTCAACGTGCTTGTCGTAATAGGAGTTTTTGACGTGTCGGAAACAGTGACACTTTCGTCATCTAGATGCACAAGTTTTCCACGAACGCTGTCTCCGTTTGAGAGGGTGACGGTGACGTCTTGTTTCTGGACGTTTTCTTGGGCAGGTGTCAGATGAGGTGCCCAGAGTGCGAAGAAGACAACGACACCTGTCAGGAGGCAGGGGTGAGCGGTCCAAGCTTTGCCGCAGATGTGGCTGCCGGATTGTCGTTGTTTGATCGACTCGTGTTTATGGGGAACAAGGACTGCCACTTCATTTCTTCCGTTCGTCTTATGGCTTGCCCGTTGCAAGTCGCTTGAAGTATTGTTCTATCGCCTCTCGGTAGTGCGCTGGGTAGTCTCTGCCAATTTGCTGCAAGGCGTCTTCCCTCTCACGAGGTGGGAGATCGCCCCATTCATCAGTTTCACCGAGTTCCCGTTTTTTTACTTCACCTCGGCCTTTCCCACCAGCAAGTTGGCTGTCTTCCATCGGCCGGCCGTCGGACATGCTGCCACCGGAACTGCCTGCACCTCCGGAAGCCTGCTGTTTTTTTTGCTCTTCGAGTTTTTTGATTAGTTTATCGAGTGAATCAATGACTCCGCTCTGTACGGCCTGTACTCCAGGCCCAGCATGCCCGAGTTCAAGTCGTCGTGTTACGTCTCTCATTCGCCGGGAAATGTGGTCGAGAGAATCTTCTTTGAGTGAGGTTATGTCGGTTTCCAAGAGCAAGGCAAGTTGTCGGTATCGGACGGGTAGCTCTTTTTCTCTTTCAAGTAGTTTGGCGACACTCTGTGCAGCCTCCTCTATTCTCAGGAGCCAATATTCACAGGCAGCCTTGCAGAAAAGTAACGTTGTGGGGTCGACGCTAGAGTCGAGGGGTAGATTTTCGAGGAGCAGTGCCGCCTCATCGTAACGGCCGAGCCTGATTAACTTCCGGGCAGTCCACAAACGGATCGTCTCGGTAGCAAATGTATCGTTTTCGGTCTGAGTGAGTTTCTCTTCCAGACGGATGATTTCAATGGGAGGCATGGACGAGAGGTCAGTAAGCAATCCTTGGTATTGTTTCTCAATATCGCAGATAATCCGCATGAGATAGTCAAGAGTGTCCACGCCGTTGCGTGGTGTAGTCGTTGCCGGATTCGCTCTCTTCTGGTTGGTTTCCGTTTGGTCCGAAAGCCATTGTTCTAGTCGCTTGGTATTTTCCATCTCGCTTGGTTGGCTCCAACTGGCTCTGCGTGCGAACTCATCCTGTGGGGAGAGGTTTTTGGAGGACTCTCTGGAAGTCGGTGTTCCCTCTGCACGCAAATGTGCTGGAGCCGTCAAGGTGAGACAGGTGCAAAGACAGGCAATCGCTACAGAGAGTGGATCTGCGTTCATTCGTTGCAAAGTTTTGCCTCCTGAGGGACTCAGGGAGTGGAGTATTTTCATGGTATTGTTCGAGAAGAGAAAAGCCATCGTCAGAGTATACTCCGAGACATGTTTTCGATTACTCATTGCGGCCGGTTGCGATATCATGGGCAGCACGCTCGACTCGCTCCTGTCGATGTGCCAGCCTTCCGAGTGCCTCGATTAATTCGGTCTCTGAAGCCTGTTCGGTTCCCTCGTTGAGCAGTGCGGAAAACCGAGATGTTTTTCCATTTACACGTGTTTGGAGAATCCGCAGCATCTTAAGTTCAGCGATTTTGTCTACGAGTGGCTGCTCGCCAGGTTTTGCTGGTCGACCACGAGCCTGTCCCTGCTCCTGCCTGTCCTGTTGCTCGCGTTCTGCTCGCTCGAGTGCTGAGAGGAGTTCTTCTAGACTGGCCACCAAGCCTTCAACAATGCCTTGTGTAAATGAACCGTAGTCACTTCTCTTGAGCCGGTCTGCTGCCAAAGATGAGTCTTCTCTGATCTGCTGAAGGGCTTCTGGTATTGCTACTGCCGAGCCATCATCGCGGACAAGTGTCAATGCCCGCGTGATGTTTGCAGTAATCACATTTTGTTCAGATCCAAGCCGAGTGGATTCAAGTTCTCGTTCTCGTTTACTTGTCGTGGCCGCCTCATTCGAGAGTTGCTCGACACCCCGGAGAACCATTCGTTCTGCCCGTAGCATGTCTCGGATTCGTGCCTCGAGCTTGACTAAGAGACGCTCAATCTCTTCTTCGCGGAGTTGTCGAAGAATTTCTTCAAGTTCCGCCCGAGCGGCCTCTAATTCGGCTAAAGCTCTTTCCTGCTCTTTCCGGGCGGCGTCTGGCTCAACAGCATCAAGTTTCTCTTTCGCTTCCTGCATCCGTGAACGGGCTGCCTCAAGCCGTCGGTTTGTTCGGTCTGCCCGAGAAACTTCATCATTTCCTTGGGGTTCCTGCTGGTCGCTTTTTTTCTCACCTGAGTCACTGCCTTGATCCGGTGAGCTGCTATTCTCGCCCCCCTGCCCTTTGGGTGATTCATTTGAAGAACCATCCTTCGCTGATTCTGATTGTGGATTGTCGTCCGAATCACTTTTGGATTTTATGCCCGCAGCGTTGGCGGACTCTCGACGAAAAGCGTCGACATCTTCAGCCAGCGACTGAGTTTCGTCCTCAAGAGTATCTTGTTTCTTTGCTATTTCCTCAGGGTTGCCGCCGGCTTCCGTTGTTCCCTCAAGGCCCATTTGTCGAGCAATAAGATTGTTTATTCGTCCGAGGAACTCCTTCACTTTTTTCTTTGAGTCAGTGACTGTTTTTCTGTTTTCTCCAGACTCAAGCACGGCAAGCAATTCGCGCAGGCGGTCGATGGCAGCATCTTGGCCAGTGCCTGCTTTCAATAGCTGACCCTTTTCCAGCAGTTCAAAAATCGTATCGAGACGGTCCGTCACCTCAAGTTCTCTTGCTTGCTCGAATGCCGAACGAAGAGTAGTCGCTCTACGTGGATCGGTTGTGTCAAGAAGGTCTGCGAGGCGAAGGAAGGTTGCCTCCAGTTCACGCATTCGGTTACTGAGTGCACGTTCCCTTGCTGCAAGTTGGGAGTGTGTTGGTGGTGAGACAGGTGGTGCCGGTGAGACAGATTGTGCCCATCCTTGTGACACTCCGGTAATCGAGATAGCAATGCCTAGAAGGAATCGCCTCGTGCAGGCAAAAATTATGAAGAATGGCTGGCCGTTGTTTTGTTGGCTTTGTATCAGCATTTTTGAAAATCGCCGTATAGGCCCTTCAGTAGGTCACGGGCACGCTGCTTTTGTTGCTTGCTTGTTTCTCCACGGATCGACTGCTGTTGTTCAATAAGAGTACGTAGGGTGTCAATAATTTTATTGTACGTTTCCAACTCAATCATTTTATCAAGTACAGAACGCATGCGATCAAGGCAGACATCAGCCATTTGGATGAGTTGTTCTGCCTCTGTTGGCTGTTCCGAGTCGTAGGCTGCCAGACGTAATTGTTCGATTGGTCCACTTACGATTTTTTCAAGTGGCGTTGCGATCTGGTTCAGTAGGCGTTCCTCGAGTTGTGCCGTAAGAAGCCGGTTGTTCAATAATTCATCCGAGATGTCTCGGAATGATGCTGCAATCTCAAGCGTCTCTCCATTTGCTCTGGAAGTAGCTTCGGCGAGTTGCGATGTGGTCGTCTCGTCGCCTACTTTCTTCGCAGTTACAGCGGTTGCTATCCGGTCTCGTTTCTGCTGAAAATCTGCGATAAGACTTTCGAATCGACGGCGCAGGATGACTTCTCTGGCCTCAAGTGTCGCCAATAGAACCTCGGGTTGAACAACACGAAGTCGCCAAGGTTCTGTGACGCTTGTTTGGGGGCCACCCGCAAGGGCACACTGATCTTTTGCAGAGACGACCAGTTCGAGCTCATCGCCCACTTTGGCGGGGAGTGAGGAAGCTTCAATTCGGGGTGAATTTTCTTTGACGAGACGAAGTACGGTAGACGATTGGGTGGCGAGTGAAATCGATGCCTGCTGCAGTTGGGCGTCAGTTGTATCGGCGGTGGTTTTCAGACGTCGAAGTGAGACGGTGACCTCAGCGAGTCCATGATCATCTTCAATTCTGCCCGAAATCGGAATAGCTGCTGAGGTGGTAATTAC
>JAUWWJ010000315.1 GCA_030616935.1 Planctomycetaceae bacterium | reverse complement strand
TGCAAACTGCTCAGCAGTCGGCAGATACTCACTAACCTCCGTAAGCCCCACAAACGAATAGGTCGACTCAAGTGCCGACCCCATCGGACCTGCTAAAAGGCGTTGGTGAGTGCTATCCACAGTATGAGGCGACGGATCCAGAGCCATAACTGCGAAGTCCGCTTTATGACCAGGGACAATCCACTTCTGAAGCCGTGTCGGACTCGACGCGGACTCTTCATTCAATGCTTCCCTAAAGGCCACCAGACCCTCCGTGCGCTCGGCGTCCGTGAGCTGAGCGAGTCTCGTTCGATCGAACCGATAGAACGAATGGGTGCAATGCCAACCAACTGTCGGCTCCACTGAAACCGACTCGTCCAGGGCTGGATCGCCCCCAGGATGACTGACGGCGGGCGGCTGATGTCCTTTTTTCGATGCTGTTTGGTCGCTCATAGCTGGTTCTCTGGAGAATGTCATGACTCGATCCCGTGACGTTTTAGCCGCCGGACTGGTGGTGAAATCCTGCATGTTCACGCACCTGCCGTCTACCCGTTAAGATATCAATGCGGAAAAACGTTGTTCCGCGTATTCCGCTCGCATTCAAACCTTAGCCGAACAACGCTACTCAAGGAGTATTTCCCATGGGACAGGCAATCGTCGATCCACAGGAGTTGCGACGCTTCGCGTCACGGCTACGCCATTTTAGTACAGAAGTTCATTCGCAGATGCAAACAGTTCAACGGCAACTTCAGGCGCTCTCTGCGACCTGGCGAGACCAGGAGCACCAGAAGTTTGCAGAAGAGTTTGAACAACAGCTCACCACCTTTGGTCGATTTGTGGAATCAACAGGAGAATACGTGCCGTATCTGATCCGAAAGGCGGAGCGCGTCGAGGAATATCAGAACCAGCGATAAGAAACAGCCACAAACCCGGTAGACCACATGTCAACACAGGCCGACATCAAGTCAATCGATACGCTCAGTCTCGTTAAGCTTGCAATGATAACGTATGCGCATGACTCAAGTCAGGCACTCGCTGAGATTGAAGTTGAGGGTCAACGTGGAATTGACTGGATCACCGTTGACCGCGCAGCTTTTTGGAAAGCAGAGATGAGACGCGCCGCTGATGGCGTTAATCAGGCTATAAAAGATCTCGAACATTGCCGAACATACAAGAAGGTTGGTGACAATGCACCCGCATGTGCTGAAGAGAAAAAGAACCTCGAAAAGGCAAGAAAGAGATTGCAACGAGCAGAAGAAAAACTAGAACTCGTAAAGCGATGGACCCCAGTAGTCCTTCAGCAATTCAGAGAAACGTGCATCAGGCTTGTTCGATTTCGTGAAATAATTGATGTTGACTGCCCAAAGGCAATTGCTCGGCTTGAACAGATGCTTACAGCACTTGAAAATTATCAGACTGTGGTGAGCCCTAGCGGGACAAGCACCTCGGGCACAACCTCTCCCGTAGAATCAGTGGCTCGCCAAATAGACGAAAGCGATAGCAAAACTTCAACTGAAGAGAGTACTGATCCATGAAGACGTGTGATCTATCAAGTGGGGCAGCGAAACTAGCACTGGCCTTGAAACAACTCGGCATAAAATGGGAAATCACCGCTGAGACGTGGGATGATGCGACGGCTCGACGATTCCACGAAGAGTTTATTATCCCTTTAAAGCCTGACGTCAAGCAAACCCTAGAGGCGGTGGGCAGGCTCGCCGAAGTTCTTGATCGTGCGGGCCGTGACGTGAGTGATGACGTCGTCTATTAGCACCTTCAATCGTTCGCGAACCACTCCAATCTGACACAACAACTGTTTTTTATCTATGCCTACTCCCGATATCGACAAGCCTACGCCTGAATTGGAAGAACAGTCATGCTACGACCGTGATCTTCTTCGAGAGCAGATCACCACGCTTCGCAAAGAGGCCTCTCAGCGAGTCAGGCTCGAAGAACTGATCGAAAAAAAGTTTCAAGAAGAGACTTCTCGATTGCAAGCAGAAACAGAATCGAAATTACAAAAGGTCAAAGAACGCTGCACAAGCCAGATTGTTTCACTTAATGCCGACTTTGAGAAGGATAAAAAACGTCTCGAAGGCCAAGTGCAGGCCCAACAGATGACACTTGATAAGCAAAAAAAAGAGCGCGAGGCCCAAATTCTCCGTGAATGGGAAGAAGTTGAAAAAGAGAAAACTGACGACCTTGAGTTCGAGACACTTTCGGCAGGGGAGTCGCTCAGTCAACAGAAAGAAGATGTCGAAAGAAAAACGTCTCAGCTCATTGAATCACTTGCTCAGACCATCGAGCAACTTGATGACGATCTGAAAAAGCTGCAAGACAGACTTGTCAGATGGAAAGTCGCGAAAGCGGATTTGCTTTTCCCGACAGATCCAGAAGACAATTCTGTTCAAGAAACCGACGCGAATACTGCCGATGCCGCATCAGACAGCCATTCTTTTCCTGAAGGCAAACAGCTGATTGAACACCTCAAAACACTGATCGAAGAAATCCGGAATGATGCAAAGGCAGTGCTTGCTCTACCAAGCGTTCGATGGGCTTTTTCCGATGCCGTCACAGCCTCGATCGTCATCATACCCTTCCTTCTCGCCGGCCTCATTGCTGCGGCCGTCGCAATCCCGCTCAGCATGAGTGAATCAGAACTCCCGATACTCGCCACAGCAGGTGCCTCAGGGATCGTAACCCTCCTTGCAGCGATTGGCGGAGGCTTCTTATGGCAGTCGGGAAAAAAGAAAAAAGCGAGAACAGAGCTCGAAACCCGAGTGCTTGAATTTTCTAAAAAAAGACAAACACTTGCGCTTTGCCATGCGGGCTGCCTTGATGTGATTGCCGAAAAATTAGAGCGAGATAAACACAAACTCGACAAACGGCACGAACGTGACATGGAGAAAAAGCACGGTGGGCACGCAGCTGGCTCCGCCTCTGCCGGATCAAAAAAAGAAGTGGCAATTGCCTCGCTTCAAGAGAAATATGAAGCAGGATGTAAAGCGATTCAAGACAAAAAAGGTCGTGGCCTTGCTGTCCTCGATGAAACCTATCCACCAAAAATAAAGGCTGTTGAGGCAAAGGGTCGTGAAAAAATTACGGCAATCAAAGCCGATAGTGAAGAAAAACAGAGACAATTTGCTGATGTAAAAGACAAACAGTGGCAAGAGATGACAAATCGATGGAAATCGGTTCGGGAACAAACAAATCTCATTTTTTCAAACGCAAACGTAATTGACTCTCAGGCCTTTCCTGACTGGAACGTATTATCAGATGGCTCCGTACCACTTCCAGAGGCAACGCCTCCCGGCATTCGGTTCGGGCATCTTGATTTATCTATGGAGTCGATTGACGGGGGGCTGTCTCAGCATGCTTCACTCAACAGTTTTGGCCCTTTGGAATGGC
>JAUWWJ010000053.1 GCA_030616935.1 Planctomycetaceae bacterium | reverse complement strand
GTCCTTGTGAAGGCTGGCGATGTCGTTGAGCCAGGTCAGTCAGTGCTTGAAGTTGAGACAGACAAGGCTGTTATTGAAGTGCCCTGTCCACCGGGTGGTGTGATACAGGAAGTGCTTGTCAAAAAGGGTGAGACGGTAAACGTCGGGCAGGCCCTTCTTTCCCTTGGTGCGTCGGCTCCACAGGCTGCAGCTCCACAGCCGATAAAGGAATCAGTCGAGCCGGAAAAACCATCACCCGTAGTGAAACCTAGTGAGTCGGTGGAGCAGCCAGCGCCTGTTGCACGCACGCCAGCCGCTGTTGCGGCTACAAATGGTGAAGCCAAGAACGACGCCTTGGCGAGTGAAGCTGTCAATCCAGCTGGTCCGGCTGTTCGAAGGTTAGCACGCGAACTCGGTGTAGATCTTGGACAAGTCTCGGGGAGTGGCCCATCGGGACGGATCATTCGTGAGGATGTTGTGGCGTCGGTGCGTCGATCTGGTGGTCAGGCTGGCTCGAACTCTCGGGCAGTGCGTTCCGGCGGAGAGCAAGACGATTGGGGTCCGGTTCATCGTGAGCAAATGTCACGGATGAGAAAAACAATCGCCACAAACATGGTTCGCAGCATGGCCACTATTCCTCATCTCACAAACTTTGACGATGCTGACGTTACGGAGCTTGAGCGGCTAAGAAAAGACAGTGCTGCAGAATACGCAAAAACAGATGTGAAGTTGACGGCACTTGCTTTTGTTGTGAAAGCGGTCAGTCTTTCGCTGCGTCAGCATCCGGGTGTCAATTCGTCTGTTGATATGGAGAAAGGCGAACTGATCTACAAAGATTATGTCAACATCGGGTTGGCTGTTGATACGCCTCGTGGTCTGGTAGTTCCGGTATTGCGGGGTTGTGATAAGCAATCAATTCCGCAGATAGCAAAAGAGATTGCTACAACCGCTGATAAAGCGAAAAATGCCCAATATGGAGTTGAAGATTTGCGTGGCGGCACGTTTACGATCAGTAATCTTGGCGCAATTGGTGGCACGTTCTCCACGCCCATTATCAATTATCCAGAAGTTGCTATTCTTCTGATCGGAAGATCAAGAAAACTGCCTGTTGTTTATGAAGATCGCGTCGAACCGAGGCTCATGATGCCACTTTCGATATCCTATGATCACCGGGTGATCGATGGTTCTATGGCAGCACGATTTTTGAAAGAAGTCATTGGTTATCTAGAGAGCCCTGGTCGGCTTCTGTTAGCCATGTGAACACCGGAACCCTAAAGTGACCACCACCGAAGGCATTGATTCAGCAGGAACTGCGAATCTTGCGTTTCTCGAGGAACTCTTCGCCCAGTATCAGCATGATCCTGAAAGTCTCTCTGCGGACTGGCGGCAGTATTTTGATTCCCTCGTAAAGGTGTCCAGTGACACACTCGTCAATGGTCATTCCTCAGGTGAGCACCTAGCCAGTACCGACAATCAACTGCAGAAGGTGTCGAAAGTTGTGGGGGGCAATGGTATTCAGCCGAAAGGTTCATCGAAGCAGCCAATTGTCCAGACCGAAGAGCGAAATGGGCTGCTTGAAGACGATACGATGATCACGCCAGAGGGTATTGCGACAGGTCATGCACTTGCGATTGCTGAAGGTCTGGTTCAGTTACCTGATGCTCCTGCAGGGGAAGAAAAGCCAGCCCCGCTGCCTGATGAAGTGCGTCAAAGTCAAGGCAGTGACCGATTTGCATTTTTACAAGACAGGGTGGACCAACTCGTACGTGCTTATCGTGTTCGCGGCCACTTAACTGCGGAAATCGATCCGCTTGGTCGACCTCGGCCGGGGTTGCCAGAGTTGGACCCTGCTTTTTATGACCTCACTGAAGAAGATATGGATCGAGTCTTCTCCACGGATACGATTGAGGGTCCGCAGTCGATGTCACTGCGACAAATCATTCGACGGTTACACAATACATACTGTCGCTCAATTGGCGTGCAATTCATGCATATGGATGACTTGCTCGTACGTCAGTGGTTGCAGGTGCGTATGGAAGGCTGTGAAAATCGTATCCAGCTTGATCGCAAACAGCAGTTACGGATTTATCGGCAGATGACTACCGCTGCCGTCTTTGAGGAGTTCATCCAAAAGCGATTCTTGGGTTCAAAGAGCTTTTCGCTTGAAGGTTCGGAGAGCCTGATTCCGCTTGTAGAAATGGCTATCGAGAGGGGTGCGTCGCAGGATATTCAAGATGTTGTGATGGCTATGGCTCACCGTGGCAGGCTCAATGTTTTGGCGAATATTATGAGGAAAAGTCCACAAAGGATTTTCCGAGAGTTTGCTGATCTCGACCCAGAGCTACACGTTGGTCGTGGTGATGTGAAATATCATCTTGGTCATTCCACAGACTATGTTGCGGAAAACGGTCGGAAAGTGCATCTCACGTTGTGCTTTAATCCAAGTCATCTTGAATACGTGAATCCAGTTGCAATTGGACGAATGCGTGCCCGTCAGGATCGATCAAGCGATCGTGCTCGTCAACACGGAATGGTTATTCTCATTCATGGTGATGCTGCTTTTGCCGGAGAGGGAATTATTCAGGAAACATTGAACCTGAGTGAACTTGATCCATACTGCGTCGGCGGAACGCTTCATGTAGTCGTGAATAACCAGATTGGTTTCACGACAGGTCCGCAAGAATCACGTTCCTGCGTCTACGCTACAGATGTCGCGAAGATGCTCCAGATTCCAATATTCCACGTGAATGGTGAAGATCCTGAAGCGGTAGCGCAGGTTGTGAGTTTGGCCATGGATTTTCGTAGGGAATTCCAACGTGACGTCGTTATTGACATGTATTGTTTTCGGCGACGGGGTCATAACGAGGCAGACGAGCCTGCATTTACACAGCCTGCCCTCTACAGAGTTATTGAGCAGCAACCAAGTGTTCACGAAAGCTATCTAGAGAAACTGCTTACTCTTGGTGAGGTGTCACGGGACGAGGCGATGCGGATTGCTGAGGAACATCGAGCTCGCTTAGATGCTGAACTATCAGCTGCAAAACGAGATGACTATGTCCATCGTAGCGATGTTGCTGGCGTGTGGGCTTTCTATATCGGTGGACGGGAAAAAGAAGCGGCAGATGTAGATACAGGTGTACCGCTCGAAAAGCTCCAAGCCCTTCTTCGTCGGTTAGTTGTTTTGCCAGATCGATTCCAGCCTCACACAAAGATTCGAAAACTGCTCGATGCTCGGTTAGCCATGGCAGATGGAACACGACCAATTGATTGGTCTGCAGCGGAGGCCTTGGCAATGGGAAGCCTTGCCGTTCAAGGTCTACGAATAAGGCTGTCGGGTCAGGATAGTGAGCGAGGCACGTTTAGCCATCGACATGCAGTGATACACGACCACATTACAGATGACACCTACTGTCCTCTTGCTCACCTCGCTGAAGAACAGGCCCCAGTTGAGATCTATAACAGCCCGCTTTCAGAATCCGGTGTACTTGGGTTCGAGTATGGATATAGCCTGGACTGTCCTGATGGGCTTGTTATGTGGGAGGCCCAGTTCGGGGATTTTGTAAATGTTGCTCAGGTTGTTATTGATCAATTTATTGTCAGTGCTGAGGATAAATGGAATCGGCTCTCGGGCATCGTGATGCTGTTACCCCACGGCTTCGAGGGTATGGGCCCCGAACATTCGAGTGCCAGGCTTGAAAGATTTCTTCTTCTTGCTGCAAAAGATAACATTCAAGTTGTTCAGCCGACTACGCCGACTCAATTGTTCCACTGTCTCAGGCGACAGGTACTTCGTATCTGGAGAAAGCCGCTGGTTGTGATGACGCCAAAAAGTTTGTTGCGTCACCCCAAATGCGTCTCTGCTTTTCGTGATCTTGCAGAGGGGAACTTTCAAAGAGTGATTCCAGATCAGTCTGGTGCGCGTCCGGAGGATGTGCGAAGAGTTCTGCTGTGCAGTGGCAAGGTTTTCTACGAACTCGAAAAAAGAAGGGACGAGTTGGAGCGGTCCGACGTTGCCATCGTGCGTGTGGAGCAACTCTATCCACTTCCTCGAAAATCGTTACAGAAGGCTTTGGCAGATTATGCCGATGGAACCCCTGTTCTCTGGGTTCAAGAAGAGCCTGAGAATATGGGTGCCTGGCGTTTTCTAAGAATTCATTTCGGTGAGACGTTATTTGATAGGCTGCCATTTTCTGGAGTTTGTCGGCAGAGTGCGGCGAGCCCGGCAACGGGTTCGAAGAAAAGCCATGATCTTGAGCAGAGTGAGTTGCTTACGGCCGCATTTCTGAGTTAGGTTTTATGCCCGGTTAGAGCCCGGAGGAAAAGGTCGCCTGTTCATGATGTGGCACAACGTTGTCTACTATGCTGATACCACGAATATAAAGCATGCAAACCAATGCTTGGAAAACATTACAGCCCGGTCCCCTTTATAGTATGTAGGAATCTATGGCGATTGAATTGAAGGTTCCAGAAGTTGGTGAGTCCATCACTGAAGTGATGATTGGCGTCTGGAAAAAAAATGTTGGCGACTCAGTATCTGCGGATGAATCTGTTGTAGAAATCGAGAGCGATAAGGCAACTGTTGAACTACCAGCTCCCTCGAATGGGGTTGTCTCGGCGATTCTGAAGCAGGCTGGAGAACAAGCGGTTGTAGGCGAGGTAATCGGCTATCTTGAAGCTGTCGCATCGAGTCAATCGACTCCAGCAACAACACCCGAACCATCGGCGGCCTCCCAAGCACAATCTGTTGATGTTCGTCATCGAGTCGGAAGCACGGTTATCGGATCGGTGCAACCAGCATCAGGGACCGGGCCTGTCATGCCAGCTGCAGCAAGAGTGTTAGGAGAAGCTGGCGTTCCTCCTCAGTCAGTTTCTGGAAGTGGTCCCGGTCAGCGTGTTACGAAAGCCGATGCCACATCTGCAGTCTCTGCACCCGCTTCGTCGGCGATTACAGGTGTGAGCAGTGAGCCGCAACCCGTAATGTCTGGGACGACCGCAATCTCTTCAGTGGAGAAAAGTCGGGGTGAGCGACCGGTTTTGATGAGCCCGATGCGGCGACGGATTGCGGAGCGGCTTGTCGAGGCTCAGCACCAGGCGGCCTTACTAACAACGTTTAATGAAGTCGATATGACCGCCGTTATGGAACTTCGAAAGAAGTTTAAGGACAACTTTGTTGATCGTCATGGTGTGAAGCTCGGTTTCATGTCTTTTTTTGTTAGGGCGGCAGTTGAAGCGTTACACGCCGTTCCACAAGTCAATGCGGAATTCCGTGACCCACACATTGTGTATCGAGATTTTTGTGATATCGGGATTGCAGTTGGTGGGGGGAAGGGCCTCGTTGTTCCAATTCTTCGCAATGCTGAGCAGATGAATTTTGCACAAATTGAGCAGTCGATCGGAGATTTTGCTCATCGTGCGGCTGACAACAAAGTCAAACTTGAGGAGCTTCAAGGCGGAACCTTCACTATTTCGAATGGTGGGGTTTACGGATCCATGTTAAGCACGCCAATTATCAACCCGCCGCAGAGTGGCATTCTTGGTTTACACGCAATTCAAGAGAGACCAGTTGCTGTAAATGGAGAGGTTGTGGTTCGGCCAATGATGTATGTCGCATTGTCATACGATCATCGAATAGTTGATGGCCGAGAAGCAGTCACTTTTTTAAAGCGCATAAAGGAAATGATCGAAGACCCTACTCGGCTTATGTTGGAGTGTTAGATTCGGTCCAAAACTATTTCTCTTCGCATAATTTTCATACTTATTTTCAGTCAACGCCTTGGCGAGTTGTTGTTCCGCGGATGAAAAGTTTCAGTCACACGAGCAACTCATCAGACAAGAGCTCTTCCTTTATGTAATTTTTCGAGGCTATCGATGACACATGATTTAGTCGTACTTGGGGGTGGTCCAGGTGGGTATGTAGCTGCAATACGTGCGGCCCAACTCGGAATGAATGTGGCGATTGTTGAGAAGGAAAGCCGTTTTGGTGGAACGTGCCTTCGCGTGGGTTGCATACCATCCAAGGCACTTTTGGAGTCGAGTCACAAATACGAGATTACTACCGGTGAACTTAGCCAGCACGGTGTTGTTGCGCAGGGCGTATCACTCGATTTGGCAGTCATGATGAAGCGAAAAGAAGGTGTTGTGGAGACATTATCGAAAGGTATTGAAGCTCTTCTAGCCAAAAATAAGGTTACAAAAATTAAGGGGACCGGTCGCCTTGCAGGCGCGGGTCGTGTCCATGTGACGAGTGCGGATGGTTCTGTAGCGGAAGCCTCTGCGCAGCGAATCATTCTCGCTGTTGGCAGCCACAGTGTGATTCTTCCCGGTATTGAATGTGACGGCAGTCGAGTCGGTACAAGCACTGAAGCGCTGTCGTATGCAGAGGTGCCAAAGCACCTTGTAGTTATTGGCGGTGGCTACATAGGCCTTGAGCTGGGAAGTGTCTGGCGTCGTCTTGGTTCAAAAGTGACAGTTCTTGAATATTCAGATCGAATTCTCACTGGTATTGATAGTGAGATAGCATCAGATGCACTTGTGCTATTCAGAAAGCAGGGTCTTGATATCCAGCTGGGTGTCAAGGTTCTCTCAGCTAAAGCGGTGGGCGAAGCTTGTGTTGTTCAGGCTGAGGGCCGTGAAGAAATACACTGTGATCGTGTTTTGGCAGCCACTGGAAGAATGCCCGCTACGTCCGATATTGGACTTGAGACGGTCGGTCTGTCTACGGACGAGCGAGGGTGGATTCAGGTCGATGGGCAGTATCGGACCGCAGCTCCTGGTGTATATGCGATAGGAGACTGTATTCCTGGTCCCATGCTTGCGCATAAAGCCGAAGAAGATGGCATTGCGTGTGTTGAGGCGATGCAATCGGGGTGGTGTCATGTAAATTATGGTCTTGTACCAGCTGTCGTTTTCACGCACCCTGAGATTGCCACTGTTGGACGAACTGAAGAGCAACTGAAATCTGACGGGGTGATTTACAAGAAGGGCATTTTTCCATTTCGAGCGAATGGTAGAGCGCGAACCATCAACGATATCACAGGTAAGGTAAAGTTGTTGGCGGATGCCAAAACCGATGCAGTGCTTGGTGTTCATATTATTGGCCCCGCTGCTGGTGATCTCATCGGTGAGGCTGCTGCGGCTATGAATTTCGGTGCCTCTTCAGAGGATATTGCCCGAGTTTGTCATGCTCATCCAACATTACCGGAGGCATTAAAAGAAGCCGCTTTAGCAGTTGATGGACGGGCAATTCATGCTTGAATTGTAGAGGAAGGTGTCGGGCCTGAGATGGTAGACTTTCTATCGGGTAAGTTTGTGCGCCCGTAGCTCAGTTGGATAGAGCAGCGGACTTCTAATCCGCAGGTCACAGGTTCGAATCCTGTCGGGCGTACTTCAATTGTTGAGGGTCGTCGGAGTCCGCTCCGGCGGCCTTCTTCGGCTTCAGGTCCATCTTCCCAAGTGCAATTAAACTAAAAAGCTGGCGCAGTTCGACCGCCAACGTGCCAACGCTCCAAGCAGAGTTCGATAGTACGGAAGTGAGCAGTCGGCGTTTCTGGTAGGCGGGCTGCTTTTCGAGGAGTTCTGTCGCCTGCCCTCACACAGTCGGAATCAACCGAGGTGTAGCTTGCTCTCTGATGCCGTTTGTGTTTGCCATTAATATTTTACGCGCCAACTGCGTGTTCTGGTTCGCATAGAAAGCTGAGAGTTCAGTCGGAACATATATTCTGGCCGTTGTTCTGAGGATATGCCATCTAAGGCCGGTCCTCATGGCTGACTAGAAAACACGAGCAAAAAACCAGAACAACTACTTGTTCCAGAGGTCAGAATAATCAGAGACGAAAATCTTTTTCAGATAATGCATGATGGTAGACAGAATGGGTTTCATAGACTTTAACCTTTCATAACTATGGTTATCGAAAAGAGAAAAGTTTTTTTCTACCTCACGGTTGATAGGATGCGAATTCGTTAACTTCCCTACAAAAAGAACGGAGAAAAAGAGCAAGATCATTCTCTGTTTTATTGAAGATCGTTCCTGTCGTGGGTGAATGGTCGATGTGTTTGTTGGGCGAAGTAAGAGAACAAAACAACGTGTTACGGCAGAGATTTTAGGGTAGTTTGTATCAAGACTGGTGGAATGAAAATTCATTCATAGTTATTCGCGTTGGTGGT
>JAUWWJ010000355.1 GCA_030616935.1 Planctomycetaceae bacterium | reverse complement strand
CGATTGCAACCCCGCCACCATGCAAATCAAAACTCTTCGTAATTCGTGATGCCAAACTACTTGCAGTGAAGCTACCCGTCTCATCAAGCAAGGCCGGCATATTTTTCAGACATTGCTGCTGAAAATTTTCTGCGAGGTTCCGGGCTACTTCTACACCTACCCCCCGTTCCATCGCGGCATGAACGAGTATGTTCTGAAACCAGGGAAGACGAAGGCCCATCTGCAACTGCGTTGAAAACTCACCACCGAACATTGTTCCAGCAACAACGCCAGTACGATTACGAAGTTGATCGAAGTGCTTCTCTTCACCAAAACCAATTATTGCGCGATCGACAGCGTCAAGAATCATGAACTGCAGAGGGCTTGCCTGAGCTATTTGTTTCGGAGGAACTTTATGCCTGCGCCAGTCATACTCAAATCCAGAGATTATTCCGCCTCGGGCAACAGGACTTCTACCAGCAAACGTATCACCAATGCGACAAAACTTGTCTTTATCCCACCGTTCCCGAGGAATTTCGGACTTTGGGTCATCATCCGTCATAACCAGCCGACAGAATGATTCATACGCCAATGCACCTGGCAAAACGTTCTCGACACCAACGATAGCAATTGGTTCTTCTGGCCGATGAAAATACCTATCCTTAGTTTCCTGGCTTACCGCGACTGGCGAAATCCTATTCACCAGTTGATCAGATTCTTCGGACACCCATTCGTCGAGAACAATATGTGAATTGAGACCACCAATTCCAAAGGCATTGACGGCAGCCCGTCGTGGCACACGAACTGAAACCCTTTCCCAGTGTTCTGCTTCCTGCGGAAGGCGAAAAGGAGCGTCTGCCCAGTTAATCTCTTTAGAAAGGTTCCGACAGTTCGCAACAGGTGGAATCGTTTTATTTTCAATCGCAAGAATTGCTTTCAAGATTCCTGCCGCGCCAGCAGTCTCAAGCGTATGCCCAACGTTTGCTTTCACACTACCAATCGGAATTTTTTTATTCCCTGGGGTGAGCCCTGGGAAAACTTCCGTCATGGCTTCGGCTTCAGTGGCGTCACCAAGTGCGGTAGAAGTAGCATGCGCTTCAACATACTGAAGTGGCACGCCATCACGTAGCTGATCGTGCGCCCGTCGCATTGCCAATACCTGCCCTTCGCGACGCGGTGACCAAAGGCTTTTCCCTCGACCATCTGAAGCGAGTGAGCACGATCGGACGACAGCCCGGATTGGTAGTTTGTGTGTTCGAGCATGTTCGAGTGAACAAAGAAGGAACATGACGACCCCTTCTCCAACAACAAGACCATCTGCCTTGTCGTCCCATGGGCACGAACCAGTAGCACTGAGAGACCGTGCCTGTGAAAAAAGGACGAGGGTGTCTGAATGGCAATAGGAAACACCACCAACCAAGGCCATATCCAGACGCCCTAATTCGATAGCACGAACACCCTGAACAAAGGCCTGAAGAGAAGAGGCACATGCACCATTAAAGGCAATGGCCGGCCCTTCAAAACCGAGTGACTGGGCAGGAAGCTTTGCTGCCAACATTGCCCCTAGAGCAGGTTCTCCTTGGGCATTTCGCCCAAAAGTTTTCTTCCGAACATTGTCAACAAGCTGGCTTGTAAGGTGATCTATCGTCGCTTCAGATAATCCTGACGCACTTGGAATTTCACGCAAGTAGCCGGCCACTTGTTCGATTTGAGCATGACAAGCAATGTCACCGGAAAGACCACTTGATCGAGTATGGCCAACAAAAACACCTGAATTCCGAAACGGCATATCCAAAGGATCCAGGCCAGCATGAATAGCGGCTTCATACGCGACATCACATGCTGTTGAGAAAGCGGGCTCCGGATGGCTTCTGAATTCGTGCGGCAATCTACTTCCGGGCTGCGGACCTCACGTATCAAGCAGACAAGCGATATCCGCATAGGTACGATTGAGTTTGCCAGGAACTGGGTCGTAGAGAAGATCACGATCAAGCCGCTCATCAGGAATTTCTGATACACAAGAGCCACCAGAAACAACCAAGTTCCAGAATTCTTGAAGTGAATCCGCGCCTGGCAATCGGCACGCCATCCCGACAACTGCTACGTCTTTTTTGTGCGAGCCTTGATATTCCTGTGATGTTTGTTTTTCCGGGGCAATCATCAAGAGATCTTCTCCCGCTGAAAAAACATCTTATGAATTACTTGAACCGATTCCTGGGGATCAACGTCTCCTTCGGCAACGATGAGTTGCCCGGTTTGAAATGCTCTTTCAGCCGTGAGACTGCCTCGACTTATTTGCATTAATGCCTGACTTGAGGTGCGGACGCGAGGTCCTCTTCCCGGTTGCGGAAATCCGACACGAGGCTCTCTGCCTTCAGCCCATACAGACCAATTGCCCCCTCCGGGACCTGATACTTCAAAATCAATGCAACACTCATCTTTTTGCTCTGCCCAACCAGAGTCTGTTTGAGCAGCGACTGTTTGAGCAAACTTGGTCGCAACGTCAAATTCTGGGGGCTGCATTATTGGCCGAGGCCACCCAAAGTTTTCACGCAACGCAAATCCACACAGGCGACGAAGCATTGCTGTATCAACATTCGGACATAGCAACTCACTTGCAGCCTCCAGAGTATTACTCGCATCAAAATCAGGATCATCTCTCCAATATGCAGAATACGTCTCCATCTGCTGCCGAAATTCATTCGCGAGAGACTCAACCACCTGCGACGACTGGGGCTGAGTTTGACGAACACGTTGTTCTTTACCGTACTGCTCTATGATTGCTTGCTTTGTTACCGCAGCAATCTCCTGGACAAGCACACGATTCGTTGGGGTTAAGTGATATGTCCTACCATGCCAATAGTCTTTACTGACAATGTGTGCGATTACTTTTGATACCCAGTCTACTGGGACAAGGTTTTTAGATTCATTACCCTGGAGCCCAAGTGCCATCATCCACATCGATTCGGGTATTGGCGGCATACCTTGCATCATTGGCATAAATGATGCCATTACCCGGAGTGGCGTATAAAATCCGTGGTACGTGCTT
>JAUWWJ010000513.1 GCA_030616935.1 Planctomycetaceae bacterium | reverse complement strand
ATTACGAACTGCGAAGTGCTCATGAAATGTTTCCTTTCTCCAGTTCTCAAGGTTTTCACCGCTCACATTTGGCTGCAAACTATGACCTTGATAGCGTTCTGGGATTTCAATTCCTGCCCAGTCCAGAAACGTAGCTGGAAAATCAAGGTTCAGGGCTGTTGCATTTGTCACCTGCCCACGCTGGGACAGTTGGACTCGTGGATCATAAATGATCAGGGGAACGCGAAGAGATTCCTCAAAATGAGACCATTTTCCTGCCAATCCACGGTTGCCCATGTAATAACCGTTGTCGGCTGAATACACGATGATCGTATTGTCGGCCAGCCCCGCTGCTTCGAGAGCTTGCCTGAAGCGACCAATCGCACCATCAATTCCACTTACCATGCGGTAGTAGGCTCGAACGTTGGTCTGATATTTTTCATCAGTGTTCCACCGCCAAAAGAAACGTTCCCGATTGATCGTGGTCTTCAGGAAATCTGGGAGGCCATCAAAAATTTCCGGGGCATTCAACCGTGGTGCAGCAATCAGGATGTCATCGTACATTCCATCAACAGCCCGTGGCCACGGAAAATGACCGATTCCAGGCCTGCGATCACTATCCTCTGCATGGCACGCATTGAACCACATGTTCAAGGCAAATGGCTTATTTTTAGGTTGAGACTGAATGAACTTGATTCCACGATCAACAATCACTTCCGTCTCGTGACGCAAACTCCCATCGGGCTGCTTTTTGTAGAAAGGGTTGCGTCCAATTGCCTCAAATTCATCGAAGTGATCCTCTCGTTTGTATTTGCGCGGCATCTTGGCGTGCCACTTGCCGAAGTAGCCGGTGCGATAACCATTTTCTCGTAAAAGGTCACTGTAAAGGGTGCTGACAGCTGCAGGAGTGGCAACGTCCGGATTGCTCGAGGTTCCAAAACTGCGGCCAGTCAATCCACAAAGAATACTGGTGCGACTGACCCAGCAAATTGAATGGCTCACACAAGCGTTATCAAACCGTGTACCTTCTCGTGCCAACGCATCGATGTTGGGTGTCTGAATAACGGGATTTCCGTAACAGCCCAGCGTACTTGTGGTTTGGTCATCCGCGAAGAAAAACAAAATGTTTGGTGGTTCTGTCGCTTGTGTTTCTACAGCAATCGTATCACCTGAATACAGCTGAGTACTGAAGAGCAGAAGCGTCAAAAAGGAAATGGAAAGGTTCAGATGCATGGCATTTTTTTAGGATGGAAGACTTTAAAGCAGATGTGGTAACGCAAATGATCCCTGGAACGTCACAGAGTCACACGGCTCATTCTACTGCATCTCAAGAAAGAAAGCCCATTGACACTTGAGGCCATCGTCAGTTTTTACAGAAGGATTCACACCGACTGCGCTCGATCGCCCAATATGACCGTTGGGAGCTTTGTATAAAGCCGCTGGTTAGCCTTGTTACAAGTCGCGTACGAATCAGCTTTTTACTTCTGCAGTGGTGTCGCCCATTATCAGCCGCAATCACTACCATTCTGGGTCTTATGATGTCGGCGAGAATAGGACGTACTATCATGCGAGCCGTCACTACAACTCTTCCCGCGACGATTTCTGTGACTCCGACATTTTAGTCAT
>JAUWWJ010000192.1 GCA_030616935.1 Planctomycetaceae bacterium | reverse complement strand
GGGGTGTGCTTGATTCGATTCGGCTCCATGCAGATCCTTCAACAACACGTTCACTTATTCTCGGAACGAACCTTCTCGCTCGTTCTCTCGCGCTTGAGTTAACGCTTGCCGGTACTCCGGGAATCACTATTGTAGACCCTTGGGACAATCAAGCATCCACTTTGGCAAAAGCGATAAATGCGGTTGAGGGGGGAAATGCATCGGCCGCTGAAAACAAAGTGGCTCCAGCGAATGAAGACATCGGCATTATCATTGCTGCTGAAGACAATCGACCTATTCCTGACGATTTTCAGCTCCCTGAATTTCGAGAAGATCTTGTTGTTGTTGACACCTCACTTGATCCAAAAGCATCGGAGACACTCAAGGCAGCAACGAATGCCAACTCCTGCCGAATTGATGGCCTTGAGGTAACTGCATGTGTTATGGCAATCAATTTCCGAAACCTGACTGGCATTGAAACTGATACCGAAGCACTCCGAGAAGCTCTTGATGAATTTCTTGATTACTAATCTATCAAGACCACCACTGACAGCCGTGCCGAAGGCTTATTCTGACATTCGGTTAATCTTTCTGATTACGGCAATCGCGCTACTCCGAATTTCGGCAACCGGGTCACGCTGCAACCCTTTAATCACCTTGATAATATCTGTTGGCGGGGCCTCGTTTGTTATATCCACTAGCATCGTAACTCCACGCAATGCATTCACGACCACGAGGGCCCGCTTGTAGCGCTCTGACTGTATCTTGTCATCGAGCACTTTCTCGTCCAAGTGAATATCTTCTAGAGAAAGCATCTCCGACAGTGTTTCGTAAGCGTCTGTCTGTCCAAGTCTCGCTAGACCAAGCGCGGCGTTTGACCGAACATCGGTTGATGGATCTCCCATTAACCGCAAAAGGCCTTCGATGCTCTTTTCACCCCCAAGCACCCCAAGCGTGAACCCACATGCGTCCCTCACTCGCGAATTTGTTGAAGTCGTTGTAGCTAACAATGCGGCCACAACATCGTCTTGATTCTCAAACGATCTGCTGGCGCTCTGAAGATTAGTTGCTAAAACCGCCAGCGCCTCAATTGCTGCCTGGGTTGTAGGATCATCGTCATTTTCGTTGACACGACGAACAAGTGCTGGCGCTGCCTCCGGAACCGTAAACTCTCCAAGGGCTCGACACAAATAAAGTCGCAACGTTTCTGATTGCTCACCAGTTCGGCCGCTGCCAACTTCATCATCGAGGATGCTACCTAATTCGGAGGCCAGTTTGACATCGGCTTTCAGCCCGGAACCATTCGGGCCACGCAGATCAGTCGCGAGGTTTAAGGCTGCTTGCCAACGACCTTCATTGGCACGACGAAGCGTACGAACGTAGGCCTGTGGGTCATTCCCAAGATGTGCCAACCAATGGAAGGCCAACCAAACACAAACAATAATTGCGACGATGATTCCCGGAACAAGAAACAACTGGACAAGGAATGCCGCACTGGGTGGTTCAACTGGCGGGAGACTGTCATCCGGATTCATTGGTTGATTTGAAGAGGTAGCCATGAATTATGATTTCAGAGAAAGTTACGGGAATCCAGATCGTACATCAGCCGACATCAGCCAGCTCACCATTAACATGATAGACTTTCCAGCTAGAAGGTGATGTATTGTGACAAAAACAACTGGACGTGGCGCTCAGTGGCTTGATGAATTAGCTCTTCCGCCGCTGATTACAGCTGCGGAACAACTCGCCATTGATGAAGCCATTTTAGATGAAGCAGAGTCGGGTCTGCTCAAAAACCAAGTGGTTCGTACATGGCAAGCAGCTGCACCTGTGGTGGTCCTTGGTTCATCAAGTGAGCTTCTCAGAGAAGTGAATTGTGACACTTGCGAACGACTCAACATCACCGTTTTACGACGCCCAAGTGGTGGCGCAACGGTTATCCTTGGGCCGGGTTGTATCATGTGGTCGGTCATAACTCCTTTTCAAAACGTTCCCCCACTTGAAGCCATACATGCCTCCATGCTTGATCCTCTTGCTGCAGCCCTTTCCGAAACAGGACGAGAAGTGATACGAGCAGGCACTTCTGATTTAGTCGTCAAAGGAGCCGGCAGGGCAAGAAAGATTTCTGGAAATGCCCTTCGGGTGCGTCGTCAGAGCGTGCTCTATCATGGGACTCTTCTCGATGAATTCCCACTTGAACTTGTTGGACAGTTGCTACGACATCCCCCACGGGAGCCAGAATACCGACACCAACGGACTCATGGTGAATTTTTGACGAACATTTCATTGGGTCGTAAACAGATTGACAAAGCGGTGCGAAATGCTTTCGCTGCCGACGGCAATAGAACAACATGGCCTCAACGTCAGACACAGCAACTTGTAGAATCTCGATATGGAAAGACTTCTTGGACAGAACGGCTGTAAGCCAGAGGAATGAATTTAAGTCCAACCCACAGACGTTTTCCACAAATGGTTAAACTACCCCTATTTTCCAGCTCCTCATCACTGCTGGAAGACTGGGTTGAGATGGGGGATCAGGGCGAATATTCAGGCTTTCTCCTCAGGCATGATTTAGTTTGAGTCGCTTTGCCGATTTTCTTCTTAGCGGAGAAAGCGGGAGGATGGTCAAAAACTAGCCTTCCGCCGCGGTAGGGAAGAACGCTACGGTTCCTCTTCTTCCACGAATGACATGAGGTCGTCCGGGATATTTCGCAACAGGAGGTTGCAGCAATGCATTTACATTTGAATGCCGCGGACGTGCGCGACATGGTTACCCGCTTATTTGTTGACCTAGGCGCTGAAACTGATGACGCGGCCGATCTTCAAGAAAATATTCGTATTGATCGAGGTCGCTGCGTTGCCCGTTGCTATCGAGTAACTGAAATGTTCGCAATGTGGCTCATCGACTGCGGCGTTGTGCAATTCTACAATGCTGATGGCGAGATGCTTCATACGGTCAATCTTTTCAACGACCTGCAACCGCAGCGAGTTGCCGCCTAGTGCGGTTCTTCTGATCCTTACGGGATACGGCCAGCATGCCGACCACTCCGGCAACACCTCCGCGGCTATCGATCGTCATCCCAGCACCTGGGGACGAGGAAACTCTCGAGGAAACACTCGTGAGCGTACTTGAGAATCGACCAGATGACTCTGAAATTGTCGTCGTTCTCGGCTTCGGTTATCACGACCCGTGGAGCGTTGGTGCAGAGGTTCGATTTATTCAGGCACCCATTGGGTCCAATCGTGTTGCATGCATCAATCTTGGGCTTGCCGCGAGCACTGGGCGTATCGTGCATGTCCTGGCAACAGGATGGCGGGCAACGCCATTCTGGACGGACGTAGCAGTCGAGCATTTCAATAATGAGCAGGTTGCTGCGGTTGTTCCACTCGAGGTCGCCTCTGATGACAGTGACCGAATTGTAGCGACCGGCATAGAAGTAGGCCGTGGTGGCAGACGTAACATGTTGCGACCATGGGGTGATGCCTCACGAGTGCAGGGTTTTCATACGGGTGATTTTCCCTCGCCATCTGGCCCAACACTTGAGGCTGGCTTTTGGAGCCGCCAGATGATTGATCGATTAACTTTTGGATTCTGTCCTGCGTGTGGTGATGAGTATGCCGACGCTGATATGGCTGTCTCATTACAGGCAACTGGTGGACGTGTCGTCTTTGAGCCCACCTCAAAAATTATTGCGGCACCAGAACGCCATCGTCCGCAGCCAGCGTTCAAAGCAGGACTCTATGGAGAACGGCTCTTCTGGCGATCTATTGCCGCAGAACCACTACTACAAAGTCTCGTTTTACATGTTGTTGAGATTCTTCGTCATGCAGTCGTGCGAGCACCACTTGGAACTCTTCCAGTATTAGCTGGCAGGTTGGTAGCGCTACTGCAGTTTGGAATGTACGTCCCTCGGTTTCGTGAGCTATCCGCACTCATGCGAGGCCAAACAACCGGAGGAAAACACACAACAAATCAGTATGCAGCCGGCACTGCCCGTCTGCTTCGATATGACGAGGGTCACACTCGTCTTGGACGCCCACATCGTCGCCGTAAATTGCCACTTAAACGCAGTGCATAAGTACTGTGAGTGCTTGTCCCATCCGGCCTATTGGCTCCCACGCTCGAAGAGTGCTTGGATTGAAAACTCTCGTTCGCAACGAGCATGACTGAAGAGGGTGACAGCTGCGGGAGCCAGCGCATTCCAGTCAGGATGCCATCCTGTTCCTCTCACTGCATGTGTAGATCATTATCTGCAGAAGTGATTAGTCCATTGAGGGATTAAGAGGATGATCTAAAGGAAGCTTTTTCCAACACAACTCTACCTCTTTAACCTTATCCCAGCATCCTCGAGGAAAATACCACAAGTTCTCGGATTCCGCATTTTCCTCTGGACCTAAATTGGTCACCACAAATCCTCCTTCAAGATCAGTTAGTTCATTTTGAAATGGACAGTGAGCCTTAAAATCTAAAATGCCAAACTTTTCCTTCGATGAGTTATTTATGATCCTGTAGTGAACATACACGCGAACCGAATTTGATAGGTTTGATTTCGCCTTTAATCCAAGGCATTGAACAATAATTTCTGGATCACCCGAAGTCACTGTCACTGGCTTTATTGCATTCGTTTCCTTACCAAAACCAATTAATGGCCCAGCAACAAGCATCACGTATCCAGCCAATAATATTCGTAATTTCATAAGCTACTGTTCGTCTTGGTATGGCATGCGTTCTTGTGT
>JAUWWJ010000169.1 GCA_030616935.1 Planctomycetaceae bacterium | reverse complement strand
GATCCAGATGAAGCAACGGTGAGAGATTGCGGTGATGAGGTGCGAGTGCAGCCGCAGTCTTCGTTGCTCCCTACAACGCAGTCTCCAGTAACGGAAGTTACGTGACGTGTCATATTGCAAAGTGCGTGATCTTTCCGAGCAGTGTGGTATTTTGACCGGGGCAACCTCCGGTGTAGGCAGAGCACTTGCAAGATTGCTTGCGGAGCGGGGCGCACGGCTCGTCATTTCAGGTCGCCGTGAATCAAGGTTAATCGATCTTGCTTCGGAATATCCCGGACTGCTCATTCCTCTGCCTGGGGATATCACGAATAGTAGATTTCAGGAGGAGCTTGTCGAAAAGGCAAAGGAAGCGTTTGGCGGCATTGATTTGGTCATAGCCGCAGCTGGAGTAGGAGCTGTCGGGCCGTTTTCAGAGTCGTCTCTGGAAACCATGAGAAGCGTGTTCGAAATTGATTTTTTTGCCCCAGTCGATCTTGTGTACAAATCACTTCCACATCTCAAAAATGGGTTGTCGCCAGCTGTCGTGTTGATTGGTTCTATACTCGGAGTGCATCCGCTTCCCTTGCATGGTGGATATGCAGCTGCGAAAGCTGCACTGCATGGGTTTGGCAACGCAGTGCGTCCAGAGTTGGCATCTCTTGGTATTGATGTACAGGTTGCAATCCTTGGCCCAACGGAATCAGAGTTCTGGGACAATCTTATAGCTGGCGAAAGGGCCAGCTGGTCACAGGGTCGTCCGTTGTCCGCAGAAACAACAGCCGCAGCGATTATTGCAACGATGGAACGAGGGGGGGACGCTGTAACCCCTGGCTGGAGAGCAAAAGCATATGTCTTCTTGTCACGATTTTTTCCATCACTTATTGATTTGTTTGTTCGTTGGAAGCGTCGACTTCCTCGCCAATTGTGAGTAATTCCTCTGCATCAAGCCATAGGTCGTTCGTTTGAAAAAGCCTCTGGATTGCAGTTTTGTGAATTTTCATTTTTATTTCTCCAACGCCAAGGGCGCCGTAAAGAATTTTTGTGCCATCTCGTCTTGCGGTATCGTTTGTGTGAATGCCAGAGATTCCGGCAGGTGGCACCGCATTGAGGTCAATGTAGACCGAGGCAGAGGTTGCTTGTGAAATTTGTGCTTTGGTAAGCATCTCAACGCCCGGTCCGCCTGCCGAAATAATCAGATTTATGGAGCCAATCACCTTCTCAAGCTTGTCTGCTGACGTAGGCTCAAGGTGGGCGTGAGGAAATTTATCACTGAGTAGGTTGCAGTATTGAGATGCACGCTCAAAGGATCGCGAGGTAAGAAGGACATGGATCCCTTGGTTTGCGAGAAGCCGGCTCACCCTTTGTCCCACGGGCCCAGTGCCACCTAGTACAAGAGCCTGACATGCTTTTTTCCTGCTCGAGGGTTTGAAGGCAATGTGTCGCTTTGCAGCAATGACCGTGGCTGCTGCGGTTGTGTTTGCGCCAGCTGGATCAATGAAGACACTGACACGAACAGATTTAAAAAAAGTTTTTGAAATCTGAGACGCAATTGCCTCCACTTGGGGAATGTTTTTGCCGCCGAGGAAAATGCTCGTTGAGGCAAGATCAGATGCTCCACGAGTAAACATTGCTCCATGGATCAGTGAAACAACATTGTCTGGTGAGACGTTGCCATGACGGAGGAGAATATCAGCACCCGCATCAACAGCAACAATCGCATCAAATGAGCAGGGTTGCGGATCAACATCAAGTTGCAAGAGTATTTTCTTCATGGAAGAACGCTAGCGTACTCAGTCGTGTCACGAAGATCGAGGCCTGCAGGCCGAAGATGTCGGCCTGCAGGGAAATCACTTTACTCTAAAATCCTCGAAATGGATGAGTAGCATCTTTTCCTGCAATCATCTCGTCCGCTGTAGGTTTGCCGTGCATGGCGTTTGCGATAGAGTCGAGTGTTGCCTTGTAGTTGTTGTCATAAATCTTTTTATCATCCTCTGCCAACCAGTGGATGAAGACGCCGCAGACGATCACAAGATCTTCGGTTTGATCTTTTGGGATGACTCCACTTTCAACACTGTCTGCAACGGCTTTTGCGACTGCTGCTTGTGCAGGACCAAACATCTGAACTGCCTGTTTTGCTCCCTTAATTGTTACCTTTGTAATCATCACAGTGGCTGGCTTGACTGCAAGATTTGGTGTCAGGACTGCCAGTAAGTTGGAGTGCCCCTCGCTCTGGCGTGAAAGTGCGTTCGCAAACGCTGTTCCCACAGGGCCATTTTTGGTGCCAATCAATAAATCGATATGAGCAACTTCATTGCCATCGCCGGCTAACGATTCACCTATAAACATCGACATGTGCGAGATCTCCTCCAAACGAGTGCAGAAAGTGCTGATGGTGCTTAGCAAGATAAAGTATCCTGCTAAGCGAAAAGGTATCGTATGGAGGCGTTGTCAGCAATGAGGTTAAGTTTGTAAACCTCATGATAACATTTTCGGGCCACAGTCCTTCAGGTTCAATGCCGGGTGTGTACAAATTTGCTTGTCATTGGTGCTAGTGCTCGTGCGTTTGCAGCGTCTGCAGCGAGGCTCGGGATACAGGTCAATGGAATCGATCTTTTTGGAGACCAGGATCTCCGAGAAGTTTGTGGCCGAGTGGTGCAGATTCATGCAGACGACTACCCGGATGGTTTGCCTGCAATCGCGGCTACATTTCCGGAAAGCCCTGTGGTTTATACGGGAGGCTTAGAAAACCATCTCAAAGTTCTTGATGCGTTGTCGTCCACGAGAAGAATTTTAGGGAATGTTGCAAAAGTGGTTGAGCGGGTGAGAGACCCTGCTTTCGTTCAAGAAGTAGCTCGCGAGAACGGTTGTAGTTATCCAGAAACTTTTTTTAGTTCCGCCGGTCTCCCAAAGGACGGAACATATTTGAAAAAACCAGTATTAAGTGTTGGTGGTGGGGGAATTGAACCTTGGAAAGGTTCACGCAAGAAACCTTGCATGAGTGGTGAACTCTGGCAAGAGTTTATTACAGGCACTCCAATGTCTCTCAGCTTTTGCGTGAATCCGAAAGGGATTGAGGTGTTCAGTGTGTGTCGTCAACTCATTGGGCGTGGGTGGTGTCGGGCCAAGGATTTTAGTTTTTGTGGTGCCGTTGAACTTTTAAATAGTGGCTTACATCAAGACATGTTTGCGAGGTTGCTCCAGTTCGCGAATGCACTTGTTGAGAAGTCAGGGATTACGGGACTCATTGGTGTTGATTTTATAATGCCGCGAAAGACAGCAGGAAACCCTCAGCGAAAACCAATAATTCTTGAGATTAACCCACGGCCTACAGCTACGATGGAGTTGGCTGAACGCCGTACTGGTCGGAGTTACGCGGGGCTGCATCTTTTGTCACAAGGGTTTTCGCTGCCGACAGCGTCAATGGTCTCAACATATGAACGAGATGTCTGTTGGGGGAAGGCGATTGTGTTTGCCAATAAATCGCTTTGTGTCTCTTCTGTTTTTACCAGCCATCTCGCAACGTGTGCCTCATTCATGGAGGATCAAAGTTTTGGGTGGCCAGTGGTTGCAGATTTGCCGCGTCGCGGGACTGTGATTCGAGCCGGCCACCCAATCGTGACCATTTTTGCATCAGCACGATCACCGCGTCATGTGCTGCGCAGATTGCGAGAACATGTTGGTGGAATTGTGCAAGGACTGTGAGAAAAGTCGACCTTCTTTAGCCTGCAAGCCTGCGGGTTGTTGTGTCCTCGTTGGCTTCAGCAAGGAAATGCATCAAGTACGCATCCTCTGTGGTGTCTTGGTAGAAGTCGCGGAGGACACTTGTGGCGAGAAATCCTAGTGAACGGAAGAAAACTTGAGCAGGAAGGTTCGTTTCGCGTACTTCTAAAACGATTCTGTTACGACGTTGAGGACTGAGTTTTGATATCAATTTAGTTAGCATTGCAGTGCCAATTCCCAGCCGTCTGTGTGTGCGGGCAACGTCAAATTTTAAAATGTGCACTTTTGTTCGATGGAGTTCGTACAGCATATAGCCCACAACACCACCACTTATTTCGGCTACCATACCAATACAGTTTCGTTGTCGTAAGCATCGAGTGAAATCTGTGTCAGCCCAGGGAAACTCAAAAGATTCCTCCTCAATACAGAGAATTTCAGCCATGTCTCGACGGATCATCCAGCGAATTTGCACCTGGTCGGTTGAGGAAAGATGGTGGTCGTAGGTGGTTTTCACAGAATTTTCTCCGAAGATCTCTTTGGCCCGATATATAAAAATAAGTCGGTAATTACGTGTATTTGCTCTGGTACGTTGATCGTTTGCAAGTTTTGCTTTGGTGAGACGCTAGCAGGTCTTAGCGAGCCAACCAAGATGTTTCCTGCCCACGAAACTGCCTTGACCGCCTCGTAGGAAGTGCCTACTTTCCCCGGGTCTGCCAGCCTCCGTTTTGTGCTGGCTTCACCTCGGTTGTTGGATAGTTGCATGAACTGGTTGCACATGCTTTCGCAACGAATGCGAGGCCATATACATTGCAGGTTTATTTGTTGCATCGTTCTTGGTGCGATGGTGCTTGGGTGTGCTGGCCCGGCTATTCGTAGCTAAAGTCCAGAACTTGAGGCTTTGGTGGCGGTCGAATCTGCAACACAACTTGTAGGAGACTATGCTTCACCGTGGGGGCTCAATAGTCAGCGAATCGAGCGAGCGGCTCTTATTACTGGCTTACCCGATACGGGCAGTGATCCGCCGCCTGACCCACGTCGGCAGATGCTTTTAGAGGACATGCAAGCAAGAGGAGTGGTCGATCCAAATCACTTGCTTGCGTCTCGGTCAACTGCGCTTGCTTGGGTAAGCGGAACGCTCCATCCGGGCATTCGTAAGGGTGAAAGATTTGACGTGATTGTTGAAGTACCTGGAAATCATGACACCACAAGTCTTTCTGGTGGTTGGCTTATGGAGGCACGGCTTGTTGAGATGGCGGTTCTGGGGAATCGTATACGTGACGGTCATACACTCGGCGTTGAAGAAGTCCCATTACTTATCGATCCGGTTTCTATTGGGG
>JAUWWJ010000350.1 GCA_030616935.1 Planctomycetaceae bacterium | reverse complement strand
AGGCCGGTTTCTGGATTCAGTTCAGTGACTGCTATAAAGTTCCCTCCCCAAGCCATCCAGAGTCTTTGGTCGAGCTCGTCGAAAAATACATACGGGTCGAAGGCAATGATATCTTCATCACCAGCATGCGATAGAACGAGGTTCTCGTATTTCTCAGGAGGTGCAGCTGGCCAATGATAATTTGGTGCACCATCTCCAGTCGGCTCGATATATTGAATGGCGTGATATTCTTCTAGTTCGCCTTCTGGATCCTCGAAGGTGCTGACATACAAGAGTTTTCTGTCTCTCACGATGACAGGACAAACGGCACCACGGTCTTCCTGTGCTCGTTGGTAGTCCTCAAAGTCAGGAGCGATTTCCCAGGGATCATGAATGGGGTTAAGTTCCAACCTCTGAACAAATCGGCTCTCGCTGAAGGCGTGTCGATACCCTCCGTCAATCCATACATTGCCGCCGTCATCGTTGGGAAACGCTCGTGGTGCACCGAGTATTTCGACAGGGTTTATGGCCACTTCATTTTCAGCTAGTGATTTATCACCAATTCGTAATTCCAGCCGAATATGTGAGATTTCACTAGTGCCGTCTGGATAGTCTTGTGTTGGGCTGGCGAGTTGTCGCGAATGGTTTTCGTCATAGATACTTCGTGCCCAGACCGTCAGATTGAATGTTTTTCCCTGTGAGAGTCGGAGGCTTGTTTCCTGTTCAATTTTATCACCGCTTCCGTTAAGCACGGCATAACGAGTACCGTGAACCGGGGCGTAGTATTCATTTGATTCGGTTTGTAGATAATGCCATCCATCGTCTGACTCAAAACTCGGATTTCGGATAGATTCATCGTGAGTCTCTTGAGACCATCCGTTTGCAAGTGGATGACAAATGGAAAGAAGAAGGCCAAGCAGCCCACCAAGGAGATGTTTACTCATAGAAGGTGTCCTAGGAGTTGAAAAAATATTTCAAAAAGGATGTAAACGGATGTTCAAGGGAAGTGTGATTTTCGTTGTGTTGGTTTTATTTCCGGTAGTCTCTTCTGGCCAAGAGGGTCATCTACAGAAAGTAGCAAGCCTTCGCAAGGATATGGCTGTGGAGATGCAATATCTTATTGCCATACCGCAGGAAGAGCCGGCCACTGAGGGTTGGCCTCTAATGCTTTTTCTTCACGGTTTAGGCGAATGTGGCAATGACATCAATCGTGTAAAAAAGCATGGCCCACCAAAGCTTATCGAAAATGGAAAAAGATTTCCTTTTGTTGTCGTATCCCCGCAGTGTCCGCGGGGAAGTCGTTGGGAGGCTTGGCGACTTTCGGTGCTGCTGGATGAAGTTATAAATAAAAATGATATTGATGAGGAGCGTGTATATATAACGGGCCTGAGCATGGGCGGGTTTGGCACATGGGATCTCGCGGCGTATTCCCCAGATCGATTTGCTGCAATTGCGCCAATATGTGGTGGCGGAAATACGCTTGATGGAAAACTCTTAATCAATCTTCCTGCATGGGTATTTCACGGCGCAGAAGACAAGGTTGTTCCCGCTTCTTTTTCAGAATCCATGGTTACTGCAATACGGAGAGCAGGTGGAGGACCAAAGATCACAATCTACCCACATGCTGGTCACGATAGCTGGACTGAAACGTATGAAAATCCAGAACTCTATGAGTGGTTGTTAAAAAAGAAACGCAGGAAAAACGACAGCAGGTCAGATTAGCGTGCAAGTTGCTGTAAAGGCAGCAGTAAGGGAATCGTTTGAGTGCACGCGGTGGACTGGTCGCATAGCAAAAACATGTACGACTCAGAAAAGAACGAATGAATAAATGTCGTTTTGCTTGGTGCCGAACAGACCACAGTCAGCGAGACATAAATTCAACAACCTTGTTGATGTCGACAGGCAGGCTGACATCTGACCTGTCGGGTCGTCTGTCAACGGTAAATCTCAGGCGCTCGTTATCCGAACTAATCCAGTCACATGGCTCACCAGTCTGGGTTGCAATTGCCTGTTGGTATAAATCGACAAGCTTCCCTTTTCGTCGGACATCAACGATGTCTCCTGGCTTAACTTGGAAAGAAGGTTTGTCGACAGGAATGCCATTCACAGTAAAATGACCGTGCACAATACCCTGTCTGGCCTGTGGTCTTGTCTTTGTAAAACCACTTCTTCTGACAACATTGTCGAGCCGTAGTTCACACTCAATGAGAAAAATGTCACCGGTATTACCAGTTTTCCGTGCAGCTTTTGCAAAAAATCGGCGGAGTTGTTTCTCTCCGAAGCCGTAGTAGTACTTGATCTTTTGCTTTTCGATCAGCCCTTCGCCATATGTGGAAGGTTTGTTGCGTCTCTTTTGGCGAACACCGGGTGGATCTGAGCGACGCTCTGATACTCGAATTGCTCCAGCACTTTCAAAGATCATAGATCCAAGACGACGATTAATGCGAGCTTTAGCCCCAGTGTAATGACCCATCTGTTTTACTTGCCCTTGAATACCTTGTATTGAATGTGCCTTTCGCTGCACCCAAGGCCGTTGGGTGTGGCGATATTGAAATCCGTAGAGTCGCTCACAAGACATTTGGGGCAACCACTTCTCGATTTCAAGTCTTTGAGTGTACAGCGGTTTCTGAAATATGCGAGTAGTGGGCCTGAAAATGGGCCAAAAGAGGCTGTCGTTCCAAAGAAAGGGAGTCTCGGAGCTTTAGACGGTACTCTCGGCTGGGTCGGGATACGAAGAGAGCTTTCGTTTGGTTTGCCAGTGTTTTTGCGGCTGCAGCCTTTCCAGTAAAATACAACGTTTGTGCTGTTTCGGCACAGGTGTCGAGAGGAATTCTTCTACTGTGTAAAAATGGTGAATGAGCAACGCATCGCCAGTAGGAGATTGATGGATTGCAGGTGCACGCTTTAATGAAACACGCACAATTAAAAAGATTACGATTGAGAGTGTATTCAACACTTACGGCGAGCCTCATCGCAATTGGAGCTGCGGTGATGGCATTGGGTGGTGTAGATAATGCTCGTCCGGTCATGCTAGGACTGTTAACAGGTTTTGCAGCAATTTTTGTACTTCTTGTGGTGATT
>JAUWWJ010000287.1 GCA_030616935.1 Planctomycetaceae bacterium | reverse complement strand
CTGTTTATTAATGGTCAGTGGATTCCATCGCAGTCCGGAAAGACCTTTGACACGATTAACCCCGCAAATGAGGAGGTGATTGCGGAGGTGGCAGAAGGCGATGCGGTTGATGTCGAATGTGCGGTTGAAGCAGCCCGTCGGGCTTTTGATGAAGGACCTTGGCCTCGCCTGAATGCTCGGGAGCGAGGGAAAATAATGCACCGGTTTTGTGATCTTATTGATGAAGAAATTGATGAACTTGCGGCTATTGAGTCTCTTGATAACGGAAAACCGCTGAAAGATGCACGTCATGTTGATATCCCGTTAGCCGTTGAGTGCATCCGGTACTATGCCGGCTGGGCAGATAAAATTCAGGGCACGACAATCCCGGTGACTGGCGATTTTCTGTGCTACACACGACGTGAACCAGTAGGTGTTGCAGGGCAAATTATCCCATGGAATTTTCCAATTCTGATGGTGGCATGGAAGTGGGGCCCGGCGCTTGCGGCAGGTTGTACGCTTGTAATGAAGCCTGCTGAACAGACGCCGTTGACCTGTCTTCGGCTGGCTCGTCTGGCGCAGAAAGCTGGGGTTCCTGATGGAGTCATTAACGTTGTGCCAGGCTTTGGTCCAACAGCCGGTGCTGCAATCGTCAAGCATCCCGGAGTAGATAAAATTGCTTTTACTGGATCTGGTGAAACAGCGAAGACAATCATGCGTCAGTCAGCAGATACCATGAAACGGATGACGCTTGAGCTTGGTGGTAAGAGCCCGAACATTGTGTTTGCTGATGCCAACTTAGAAGCTGCTGCAGAAGGTGCTCATATTGGTATTCATCTGAATCAGGGCCAATGTTGTTGTGCTGGCTCTCGGCTGTTTGTTGAAGACTCAATTCATGATTCTTTTGTTGAAAAAGTAGTTGAGCTATCAAGAAAGCGGCGCGTAGGAAATCCTTTTGATCCTGCTACTGAACAGGGGCCGCAGGTTGATCGTGCTCAATTTGAAAAGATCATGAGCTATATAGAGAAGGGGCAAGAAGAAGGAGCTGTTTGTGCAACAGGGGGGCAACGAGTTGGTGATCGTGGGTTTTTTGTTGAACCGACAGTTTTTACGGAGGTTCATGACGAGATGGCGATTGCTCGAGATGAGATATTTGGGCCCGTATTATCGGTTCTTCGGTTTTCAGATATTGATGAATTAGTACGTCGCGCAAATGCAACAACATTTGGTCTTGCTGCTGCTGTGTGGACACGAGATGTGAGTAAAGCCCATATGTTGGCCGAACGATTACGAGCTGGAACAGTGTGGGTCAACTGCTATGACGTTTTTGATGCGGCCGCACCTTTTGGTGGGTTTAAGCAGTCCGGCTTTGGCCGAGAGCTTGGGCAGCGTGGGCTCGATGCCTACTTAGAGGATAAGACGGTCACGGTCAGCCTAGGGTGAGAGAGTAATTCGACAACTAATACAACCAAGAGTGTGGATTCATGGCAAAAGTACGAACTGGTGGTGGTTGGAGAGCAATACGTTACACCTTGAAGAAGGCCTATGAGGTTGGTGGGTTCTGGTCTTTGTGGAAAGCGATGCGGAGTAAAAACACATGTAAAACATGTGCTCTCGGCATGGGCGGGCAGGCGGGTGGCATGGTTAACGAATCAGGCCACTTTCCCGAAGTGTGCAAGAAATCATTTCAAGCCATGGTTGGCGATATGCAAGGTGGCATCCCGGATGATTTTTTTCGGACATATTCAATTGCTCAGCTCAGTAAATTCACACCGTATCAGATGGAGCATGCAGGAAGGCTTGTAAAGCCTCTCCTGTTGGACAAAGGGAGCCAACATTATCAGCCAATAACGTGGAGTGAGGCGATGGAACGAATCGTCACGAAGCTTCGTAACACACAGCCGCAAAAAAGCTTTTGGTATTTCTCAGGACGTTCAAGTAACGAGGCGGGGTTCCTTTTGCAGTTGTTTGCAAGACTCTACGGAACAAACCACGTCAACAACTGTAGTTACTACTGCCATCAGGCAAGTGGCGTCGGGCTTACAAGTGTCATTGGTACAGGAGCCGGGACAATTAAGTTGGATGACCTTGAGAAAAGTGACTTCGTCATGCTGATAGGAGGCAATCCGGCAAGCAATCACCCTCGTATGATGAGGTCATTGATGATGGTTCGCCGACGCGGTGGAAAGGTCGTGGTCGTGAATCCTATGGTCGAAACAGGCCTCGTGAATTTCTCAGTTCCCAGTGATCCCATGAGCTTGCTTTTCGGGACCAACATAGCAAGCACTTATGTTCAGCCATGTCTTGGTGGTGATCTTGCGCTCATCTATGGAATCATGAAACGATTGAAAGAGATGCACGCCTTGGGGAGAGGGGAAGCACTTGAACCGATTATTGATGAAGTATTCCTTGCTGACCACACGCAGGGTTGGGATGCATTAGCAGAACGTCTCGATTCGTTATCGTGGGAGGAGATTGTTAAAAAGTCAGGAGTTGAAAAAGAAGAGATCAATGACGTCGCGGTGCAATATGCCTCCTCGCAGCGGGCCGTCTTTTCCTGGACTATGGGGGTCACGCATCATCTCCATGGTTCAGCCACTGTTCAGGCTATCGCACAACTTGCGCTGATGCGACGCATGATTGGTCGTCCAGGTGCTGGCCTCCAGCCAATCCGTGGCCATTCGAATATTCAGGGAATGGGTACTGTTGGTGTTACCCCAAAACTGAAAGAAAAAATATTTGAACGACTTGAATCAGAACTTGGTGTGAAGTTGCCATCATTTCGTGGATTTGACACGCTCGAGTGCCTCGAAGCAGCTGAGCGAGGGGACATGCAATTTGCTTTTTGTTTGGGTGGAAATCTGTATGGCGCAAGTCCGGATGCTAATTTTTCTAGACGGGCAATTGGGCGTACTGAGATGGCTGTCTATATGAATACATCATTGAATACTGGGCATGCCTGTGGGCTTGCGCGAGAGGAAACAATTGTTCTCCCTGTTCTCGCCCGTGACGAGGAGCCAGAGCCCTCTACGCAAGAAAGCATGTTTAGTTATGTGCGGCTCTCTGATGGAGGGAAACCCAGGCATGAGCAAAACGCTGACTACGGGCCACGAAGTGAAGTCGAAATCATCTCGGAACTAGGCTGTCGAATTCTTGGGATAAGCGGGCCAATAAACTGGCTCGAAATGTCGCATACGAGCACGATTCGTAAAGCGATTGGTCAGATGATTCCCGGTCTTGAGCAGATTTCTACAATGGATCAAACCAAAGAGGAGTTCTCCATTCCTGGTCGTACTCTCGATACGCCGATATTTCCTACCGCTGACGGTAAGGCAAAGCTTCATGTTCATGATTTGCCAGGTGTGCCAGAGGGTCTGCAGTTAATGACGATCCGTAGTGAAGGCCAATTCAATACGGTTGTGTACGAAGAGGAAGACTTGTATCGGAATCAGAGTCGGCGAGATATTGTCTTAATGAACCCCGATGATATTCGCAGCTATGGTCTCACTGAAGGAGGGCGATGTCGTGTGCGAAGTGCTTCTGGTGAAATGCGTAGAGTTACCATCTCGGCCTATCCGAAAATCCGCCAAGGGTGTGTGGCAATGTACTATCCGGAAAGTAATGTGCTTGTTCCAAAGGGAGTCGACCCACT
>JAUWWJ010000447.1 GCA_030616935.1 Planctomycetaceae bacterium | reverse complement strand
GCAAAAATTATCTCACCAGTATATCTTAGAGACTGTTGCAGGTATAGTGTAAGGGAAGAACGCGATGCGTCCCCGGATCGAGAGTGTGGGGCGGTAAGTTTTCTGCCATGCCCGTGTTGTGTCGAACCATGCCGGTGAGCTCTTAATGAGGCTCGTTGGGTGCCAAACATGGCTCCGGTCGCTTGCCGTGCCGAGACGATGGAATTATTCCTCGTATTCGGATGCAAACCCCGGGTTGCTGAGGCACCCTCCTTTTAATTTGGCGAGCTCTCCGCATTCCGCGGCACCACGACATAAAGGTGGTCTTCTTATCGCCCCACGCCCTCGTATGAGCGACGGATTCTATTCATTTCTCTCAGAGACTGTTCCAGAGAACTCTACGTTGGTGTTCGATGGTCGTTCAAGAATACTTATACCGGCTGCGACTGTTGTCGTCACAAGTGCGGAGGCCCACCATACGCCGAGGCCGATCGCGACACGAAGACAGAATCGGCTGCCTGTCTGGTCACCCATGCCCGTCAGCAAGCCAGCAAGGCCAAGGACAAGGACTATCACAACCGGAAGGAACAGGCCCAACACAACAGACCATGTAAGTACACGATGCAAAATAGAAGACATGAATTGTCAAATCCTTGCGGCTTTACCCGATTCAATTGCCAACGCGGAACAAGTGATGATTTTTCCTGAGTGAACCGATTTAAAAGGATAGCAGTCGTGCGACCTCGAACGAATATCTCCCTGTACTCGGGATCCTCTTCACCTAGTGAGATAATGCTTCACTTTTTCCCAACGTCAACCCGCGAAAATTCTGCATCAGGCGTTCGAGGCCGTTTGGCTTGTTTCTATACCGTTTTAGTGGCCTGCGTCATTCCTTCAAGCCTTTGCTATGCAGATCGCGTGACCCTTGATGATGGCCGTATTCTCAACGGCACAATCGCTTTACTGCCGGGAATAAGTATTGCCCCACAGTCTGAAGAAGGGGCGGGTTCTACCGTCGTGATGTGTGACAACGGCTTGACCCGTACATTCGTTTCGAAGAAGCGTGTCATTGGTGCAGCCGAAGAGGACTCCGGTCGAGCTATGGAAGAAATTAAAATCTTCCAACGAGTCCCGGACAGTGGTCGCCGTTTGTCCAGTGTTGGGAACATTCTATCTGCTACGCCATTCGACGATTTTGGCAGACGCGTTATCACGCTTTCCACACCCGGTGGCCGATTGGATCTTGTGCAGGGGATTACCACAATCACACCTGAGTGGACTGCAGTAGAGGGGCTGATAACAGAACATCCTCTGCGTCTTGATATGCGGCTGGCCACATCCTCCGTGCCCCGTGAAACGCTCAGTCGTATCATCGAAAGGCAACTGGATGGGGATGACCTCGATGAACGGCTTCAGTTTGTTCGCCTTCTCATTCAGGGGGCTCAATACAAAGAAGCCGCACTTGAGTTACAAACCGTAGTTAAAGACTTCCCCTCACTCAAGAGTCTCCAGAAACAGCAGAAAAACATCCAAAACCTTGCTGCAAACCAATTGCTCGAAGAAATACTCTTGCGACAAAAGTCGGGACAGGACCGACTCGTGATTAACCTGCTGGAAAATTTCTCTGCCGACGATGGGAATGGTGAATTACTGCAGGCAGTCAAAGAATTGAGGGATCAATATCGTGTTCAGCTCAAACGAGCGGAAACCCTGGTTCAGCAAATCAAAACGCTGGCTGCTCAGTTGCCTGACGCTCGTGACCGTCAGCTCGCCAATGCCATCGTGGAGGAAATCTCGACCGAACTCACATTCGAAAGCCTGAAACGACTGTCGGTATTCGAACGCGTCGGCTCAGATAACCAGTTGCCACCAGAACAAGCGATTGCATTAGCTCTTACCGGGTGGCTTGGTGGTGAAAACGCGTCACAGATAAACCTCAAGCTCGCGCTCTCTACGGCTAAGGTACGTAATCTTTTGCGTCAGTACCTCGTGTCGAAAGAACCGGAAGAGCGTCATGATATCCGTCAGCGACTCGACGCAGAGGAAGCATTTGATGCCAAAACGGTAGCAGCAGTAGCGGCACATATGGTGCGTCCAGCCGCTCCTGCCAAAGGTCGTGAGGATGGCTTTTTTGAATTCGAGGTTCGCTTGCCGTTCCAAACCGATAAAAACAATGCTCCTGCCCGTTACTTTGTGCAATTGCCCCCGGAATACGATGCTCGACGACGGTACCCTGCCATTATTGCTTTGCATGGTGCAGGAACCACGCCACTGCAACAGATTGAATGGTGGGCGGGCACACAAGCCGAGAATGGCAGTCGCAAAGGGCAGGGGGGCAGGCATGGTGCGATCGTCATAGCTCCGGCAT
>JAUWWJ010000089.1 GCA_030616935.1 Planctomycetaceae bacterium | reverse complement strand
GTGCTCCGAAGTGAAACTTCGCCACTTATCGTTTCGATGTGATAGACGGCAAGTACTTGTCTTTCTGGGTCGATAACAAGGAGCATTTGTCGACCAGAATCAATCGGTGATGTCGAAACAAACAGGCCCTTCATGTCTTCCGCCAAGGCGGCGGACATGGAAAAGCACAACACCGTTAATGCCACTCCAATAGAGAGGCAATTTTGGCGTTTTTTGGAGTTCATAGTCTGTGGCTCCCGGTGTGCATAAATCGCTACAGGTTGTCTTGTGGCATGAATTTGAGGACGTCCTTGAAGCAACGACAATTGTTCACGGGTCGCCGTTCGTTGCTTCTCATCAACGAAGTATTGCAGGGCAGACACCTTGCAAAACAGACCGAAATCTAGTTTTTGAGAGTTCGTCCATCCAGATCACCCCCCTCGCCCCTCTCTATCTTTCCCAGTCACCCCGGACTCGCTGCGTGTCGCCACTCAGGTGAAGAAAAGCGGTTGTTGAAGTTATTTGGATTTAAACATGTGGGCAAGATGTTCCGATGAAGTGAGTAAATCTGTGTTTCGTGCAAGCTAGAAAACATCGAACAATTCCGTCCACGGAGGTGCCCAGTGCCGATCCTGTCTAAGATTTCGAAACTTTTACTTCGATCGCCCCTGTTATGGGGCACTGGTTTGGCCTTTTGCTTTTTTTCACTCATTCAGCGGGGATTTATTCGTGATGAATATGTCGTTCGGTATCTCGCTGGGCATTGGGTTGAGTACATCGAGGTTGGGCTATTCTGTGTCGGTCTAAGTAGTCTGGCGATGAAACTGTGGAGTACAGTCCGCCAGAAGAATAGCCTGGCAACCTGTTCGCTACCCGTGGCAATGTCAGGTGGTCAGCATCCTTCTGAGGCACAAGGCTTGCAGCGGCATCTGCAAGAGAATGTGAGCGGTGAGCAGGGCTACCTTCTAAAAAGACTACAGGATGGTCTCGACTTCGTTACGCGGACAGGAAAAGCGGACGACCTTGAAGATCACCTCAAATATCTTGCCGACGTGGACGGAGCCCGTGCCCACGCCAGCTATGGGCTTGTTCGGTTCATCGTCTGGGCGATACCGATCATGGGTTTTCTTGGAACAGTCATTGGTATCACTGTGGCAATTGCCAATCTGTCGCCGACGGAACTTGAAAATATTTCAGGCGTTGTGGCTGGGTTAGGCACTGCGTTTGATACAACTGCGACTGCGTTGGCACTCTCGATGGTCCTAATGTTTACTCAGTTTGTTATTGAACGAATGGAGCAATCATTCCTCGATCAGGTTGATGAGCAAGCGTGGGATTCACTCGCGGGTCGTTTTCAGACCGAAGGAATTGCCGATGGATCAGCACTGGCTGTTGCAAGGCTTGGAGATGCCGTCGGAAGAAGTTCGGCTCAACTGATTGAGGCACAGACGCAGTCATGGCAAGAACTTCAAAACGTTGCCTCAAATACTCTTGAAAATGTATTTGGTGGTCTGAGTGAACGCCTGCGAGACACGCTGTCAGACTCTTTGAGGGATACCCTTGATGCCTGGAGGGAGTCACTCGTCGAGGCACACCGGCAGTTAGCAAGCGAGCGTGATGGTCGCTGGGAGCTTGCAGGGCAGACGATGGCGGATGCAGCTGTCGCGTTTGATAAACAGCAGGTGGCTGTTGCAGATCAGGCAGCGGCTCTCGAAAAGGTCATCTCAATGTTGAATGATATCGTAGCGATGGAGCAGAAGCTTGAGAGCAATCTAAACGCTGTGACGGCGAGCGGCCGGTTTGAAGAGGCGATTATTTCACTCTCGGCAGCGACGCAATTGTTGGCGGCGCGTAGCCCAGGGGTTTCGAGTGGTAAGCCAAGTGTTTTGGCCGAGAACAGTTCTCCCGTTGAGAAGGTTGCATGAGAAGATCGCGTACACGAGAAGGAATAGCTATTTCGCTTTTCCCTTTTCTTGCAGTTTTATTGTGCACGATGGGTGCACTGCTCGTTTTATTAGTCCTGTTTGGCCACTCAATTGGTCAGCAGGATGAGAGCGTGGCTACCGAACAGGCGGTGCAGATGGAGGCGGAGTTGCAAGGAAGAGTAGATAATCTTTCTTGGCGGCTTGAGCAATTAAAGGACATGCGGTCAAAGACGAATGATGAACTTGAGAAACTAAGGCTGCAGCTAGCTGGTATCGAAGATAACTCGAGAGCCTTGGCGGCAGAACTGCAGGATTTGCAGAAGGTACGAGAAAATCTGCTCAATAAAAAAGCAGTTGCCGAAACAACAACAAATGCATTGCGCGAACTTGAGGAGGAGTTGGCCTCGGCACGCGAAAGTCTCGACGAAGCGAGGCAGGAGAGGGACTCGAATCCGCCAGCGTATGCAGTGATTCCATACGAAGGTTCGTCTGGGACGCATCGTCGTCCTCTTTTTATCGAATGCAGTTTGGATGGAGTGTTCTTACAGCCGGAAGGTATCCGTCTGAATCCAGAAGACTTTGAAGGACCAGCAGGCCCTGGCAACCCGTTAGCGAGTGGTTTGCGTGCGGCACGAGAGTATCTTGCACGACAGTCCGTCTCAGCAGATGATCCCGGGTTACGGCCATACCCCCTGTTACTTTTGCGGCCATCTGGTGTTATGGCCTACTATGCAGCGCGAGACGCCATTTCATCGTGGGGCAGTGACTTTGGGTATCAACTTATTGAGGAAGATTGGCGACTTGCTTTCCCCGAAAAGGACCTCGCCCTACGTGATGTTGAGCTGCAGGCCATTAATGAGGCAAGGGAACGACTGCGATGGTTGGCACAGACCCGATCTGCGGTGCGACGAAAGAAACCGGTGTCAAAGCAATACAGAGCGTCTTCAGTTCGCGGTGGTGCGGTTGCAGTTGGCGGCCCATCCGTTCTAGGTGACCAGTCTCAATGGGATTGGTCAAAGCAACAGAAGCAAGGTACTGTGTCGCGTGGTGGATATGATCTCCAGGGCCAGGGAGGCGACGGAACAACAGGGCAACAGTCTTTGTCGGGCGGGCTTGTTGGCCGGCCATTAAACGCTGGTGAGGTTGCTGGTGGCAGTCAACTTGGGAGCGGCCGCAGTGCGTCGGGGATTGGATACGGTCGGGGTGCGCCCACAGAGGCGGGCAGTCTCACTGGTGACGCTCGTGGATCACAGCAAGGCAATACAAGTGGGGGGCATCAGGCAGGCCAATCCCACTTTGGAAATGGTTCAGGGAGTGAACTGGCGTCATCAGATGCCGGGTTGTCCAATGGACATGGTTCATCAGAAGGGTCCACGGGCGACCAGTCGAAGGGTGCAGACAAAGGGTTTCCGGGCGGGACTGAATTAGGTTCTTCAGCAAATCAGCAGGGTTCAGAGTCCAGTGGAGGTGGGGGCGATTCTGCGATGTCCTCCTCGTCTTCTTCGCAAAGCCAGGGGCTTGCCGGAGGTGCTGCAGGTGGCAGTGGCGGCAGTCCTCCGAGTTCAGCCGCCGGCAGCATACCAATGCCCATTGGTATTCAGGTCGGAGCAGATGCAGCGTCATCTGAAATAGCAAACGGGACATCAGGGCAGCAGAGCAGTTCAGGGGGATCACTTGCAGGGTCGAGAGGAAGTGACTGGGCGAGTTTTGCGACATCGCAGCGATATATTCCCCTCACTCGGCCAATTCAGATTGAGTGTGCGGCTCATGAACTCCGGCTGTTTGACGACAGTGGCAGGCGTGTTGTGTATCGAATTCCATTTATGGGCCCGACAGACCAATCCATTGATTCGCTTGTTCTCGCAATTCGTAGAAGGGTTGACAGTTGGGGCCTGGCGGGAGATCGCCTCTACTGGAAGCCCGAGTTGGTGCTTACAGAAACCGAGGACGGTGGTGGTCGGCGTGAAGACGTGCAGGTTCTTCTTGCAAACAGCGGGATTGAAACCAGACAAAAGCAGGACTCCGATGCCGTTAGACGGCTCCCGGCCACCCAGCCAAAGACGCGTCCACTTCGCCGAACAGCAGTTCTTGAGACAGCAGCCAGCAGCCCGGAGGTGGGGTTATGATGAGACAACGTGTAAGCCGTACAGATGCAGGGAGTCAGGATTCATTTCTTGACATCGTGACAAATATTGTTGGAATCCTCATTATCCTTGTCATGGTCATCGGCGCTCGTGTTCAAAGCATTTCATTCAAGTCAAAAGAAGTCAGTAGTCCTGATCTTGAAACGTTGATGATGGAAGTTGTGCGTTTGGAGGATGCCGTTGTAGCGTCCGAAAGTGAACTCCTTGAGCTTGATGAGCAAGGTGGACAACTCGCTGTCACCGTTGCGGACGCCGGAAATGCGAGAATTCATCTCGCCACTGCGGTCTCTGGAGCAAGACGAGATGTTGAGGATCAGAAGCAGAAAGTGGATAAGGAAAAAGCCGAGCGGGTTGAGAGGGCCGCTGAAAGTCAGCGGATCAGGGATGAAATAGAGCAGTGCAATCTCGAAGCTGAAGGCATTGCCCACGCCCCACAATCAACTAAGGAACTCCTTGCGTACCCGACACCAGTTGGCCGGACAGTGACAGGTGATGAATTGCACTTCCGTCTTGCGGCCGGACGTATTTCATATATTCCGCTGACTGAGTTGTTTGATCGCGCAAAGTCGCGAACACAGCGAAAGAGCGGTGGTTCCCTGGCGTCGATGGAAGCCCGAATTGAAACAGTTGGGCCAATTCAAGACTTCGCACTGGATTATGTCATAGAAGTACAGATTAATCGGAGTGCCGGTCAGGTGTTTGTGCGTAGTCGTGAGTGGGTTGTAAAACCAGCTCGGTATGATATTGGTGAGACATTAGATGAAGCACTTGCGCGTCAATCACGGTTCCGAAGTGTTCTAGCTGGTGTCACACCAGCAACAACGGTGACACTTTGGTGTTATCCAGACAGCTTTGAAGAGTATCGTGCTGTTCGTGAGGAGTTACATCGCATCGGCGTTTCTGCTGCTTGCCGTCCGCTTCCAGAGAGTGCTCCAATCGGTGGGTCAGCAGAAGGAAGTAAGTCGGTCGCGCAGTGACGGCACGTCGATGACACTGCTTTAAAGCACTGCACTTTGGATAAGCTGTGTTACCAATGGGAGTAGTTGTTTTTTACGGCTGACGACATTCTTCAGCGCATAGAGTCCTGGGTCAATCCTCGGGTAATTAATTTCCTCCCAGGCTTCAGTCTCCCGTGACAGCAAAAGAAGTGACCCGTTGCTTACGACGTCAGTAATAAGTAGTGCCGAGAAGTCGAGTCGGTGTTGTTCGGCATAGGCAACCAGCGCGACCCGGAGTTCATCTTTCCTTTCCCAAAAGAGATCGAAGCCCGTTTCTTCGATCTGAGAAATTGAAAACCGGATGTCTCGCTCCGAAAATTCCTTGCAGTCCTCTTGCACAACACCATCAGGAGTGCTCGTTCGGAGCGCTGAGCCAATTTCAAAAAATGTCCGTGCAAATTCATCAAGGTCAACGGAGCATCGTGGCCTCAACCATTCGAGCATCGTCCGGTCAACGGTGGTGGTCGTAGGGCTCTGAAGGAAAAGGGTGTCGGAGATAATTCCAGATGCCATGCACAGTGCAATTGACTGTTCCGGTTCGATTCCGGCATCTCGGTATTGTCGGGCGACGAGTGTGCATGTTGAGCCAACCGGTTCGTTCACGAAACGAATTGGTTGCGATGATTTCAGTCCACCTCCAAGTCGGTGATGATCAAGAACTTCCAGAACATCAGCCTCTTCGATCCCTGCGACTGCCTGCGTCAGTTCGTTATGATCGACCATGACAACTTTAGGCCGAGGTGGGTTGATGACATCAGACTTAAATGAGATGCCGGTAAGAAGGCCATCGTCTCCAACAACCGGGAAGACAGGTTGCTTTGAACGTTCGACAATTGCGCGTGCCTCCGACACCCGCATCTTCGCCGGCAGGGTGACGACCTGACGGTTTACGGCGGGGTCAATAAATTGAGAGGATCGGATTCGGGTCGTTGTGTTGACGGTGTCAAAAGGGCTCAATAGAACCGAGACGCCACGAGCTTTGGCCAGTTCGATGAGTCCTGGGCTGAGATCGAACCCCCCTGTTATCACAAGTCCACGAACACCTTGCTCAATGGCTGGCAGTTGAATCGTCGGTCTGTCACCGCAGACAACAAGGACGCGATCCTTATCGAACTGTTGCATTCTTTCAGTGAAGCCGTCGGAGCTCATGGCGCCGACCATAACAAGAAGCTCATCACTGCATTCGGGGTCAACTTCATGCTGGAAAGAACCACCGAGGGATTCTGTAATTTTTTTGAGATTCGTTGTGACAGTTCTGGATTTAATTGGATCGCCCTCGTCACGAAAAAGGAGTTCCATCAAGTCGAGAACTGATAGGACGCCGACGACCCGATTGTCTTTGTCAACGACAGGAATTGCTCGGAGGTCCCATTCCTGCATGCGTCGATACGCTTCGAAGAAGGCATCACCGAAAGAGGCAGTGACGGTTTCCTTGCGACAGATGTCCTCTGTTTCGGGACGAATGTCCATGATTATTTTTGGAGGAGCAGTTCCAGCAGTCTTGAGTACATATTCTGTGCGTTTATTTGGTGCTCCGCAGCAGGCAGCAAGTGCATCAGGTTGTCCCGTTTGGCGGAGGAAGTCAGCGTAGGCGATTGCCGAACAGATGGCATCAGTATCAG
>JAUWWJ010000341.1 GCA_030616935.1 Planctomycetaceae bacterium | reverse complement strand
CAGCAGCAGCATGCGCTGGCAGACCTGCTGGAGGAAGTCTGTAAAGGAGCGTTGACGCTTGTTGTGACCTCGGCAGGAAGCGATCCGTTTGCGCTGATCTGTGATCGTACAGTGCATCTTTCACCGCGCTAGATGGGATCGATACCCACTCATGCTGATTCACAGTCGCATTGTTTTATAAGTTCAAGAATTGCTGTGCCATGATCAGCCAATCGCTTTTCGCCAATCCCTTTACATTGCAAGAGCGTTGCCAGTGTGTCTGGCTTTTCGCGAGCGATTGAACGCAGTGCACGATCATCAAGAATTGTCCAGGCAGGCTTTCCTCGTCCGTCGGCTATTTTTCTGCGCCATTGTCTAAGGTGGTCAAAGAGTTGCCGGTCAACTCCATTCCAGTCATCGGGTTCTTTTCGGGATCGTACTGCTTTCTTTAATCGTGGCTCAAGAAGCGTAACGGTTCGTTGGCTCCGAAGAATTTCCCAAGATTTTTGGTTTAGCATGACAACTGGTCGATCGCTTTGGCTTCTCGAAAGATATTCTTGGTCCAGAAGTTGATGGACGAGATTCTCACACATTCGCTGGTCGAAGCTTTTTAGTAGTCCATATGTTGATAAGTGGTGATGTCCGTTTCGTTGTACCGCTTCTGTTTTTGCGCCACGAAGCACCTCGCAAAGGTGACGGACGCCAAACCGTTCTTCAATCCGGGCGACACACGAGATGATTTTCTGAGCAACCGTGGTGCTGTCAGCAAGGTTCGTTGTCTCCCCAAGGCAAATGTCGCAGTTTTTACAATTAGAGAGTTTGTACGATTGTCCAAAATGTTCTGATAAAAAAGCATGCCGGCAGCGTGCTGCTTGGGCATACTGCCGCATGCGTTGGAGATGCAGTATCTGCGAGTCGATGAGTATCTGTGATTCATCTTCAGTCAGTTCAGAAGATTCCGCCCCCCGTCGAATCAATGCCTCCCAGCTGAAAACATCGGCTGGTGAATAAAGCAGGACGCATTCTGCAGCGAGCCCGTCACGTCCGGCTCGTCCTGTTTCTTGCTGGTAGGCTTCGAGACTCTTTGGAAGTCTGGTGTGTAGGACAAGTCTCACATTTGATCGATCTATACCCATGCCAAATGCAACAGTGGCGACAACAACATCAAGGGTTTCCTTTGCAAAAGCTTCTTGTGTTTTGTGTCGTTTCTTAGCATCGAGTCCAGCATGGTATGGATGTGCTAAAAGCCCGGCTGCTGTAAGGTGTTTCGCTAGCCTTTCTGTCTCGCGTCGTGAGATACAGTAAATAATCGAAGCTTCTTTGGGATGGCGCCCAAGGATTTCGAGTATCTGAGCTGTTCTATCAGTACGTTGGATGACACGGTAGGTGAGGTTTGGTCGATCGAACGTGCCAACGAGAATTTCTGGGTTTTTGAGATGTAGTTGTTCGGCAATATCTTTTCTAACTTGAGGTGTTGCAGTGGCGGTGTAGGCATGGAAACTCGTCTGAGGAAAGCGATCTCTCAACGCCGAGAGTTGACGGTACTCGGGACGGAAGTCATGGCCCCACTGGCTGATGCAGTGAGCTTCATCTATAGCAAATCGCCGAATTGATAAGTGCGAAAGTGTTTCAACAAGATTCGAATTGAAAAGTCTTTCGGGGGCTACGAAAAGCAAACGAAGATTCCCATTGCGAAGGTTTTGGTACGTTCTTCTTCGGTCGTTGTGAGAGAGGCCGCTGTGAATTGCTGCCGCCGGATAGCCGATAGATTCAAGTGAGTCCACTTGGTCCTTCATAAGTGATACTAACGGCGAGACAACAATATCGGTTGTTTGGCTCAGCAAAGGTGGCAGCTGGTAGCAGAGGCTTTTTCCGCCACCCGTTGGGAGCACAACAACGGAGTCCCTGCCATGAATGGCAGCAGAGATTGCTTCAATTTGCAATGGCCGGAATGTGTCGAATCCCCATCAACGAAGAAGTGTTTGCTGAATTTTTGAATCGGTTAGTTCCTTTCCGCCAACTGGATGAGAGGGAGGCATTTGTGCGTTTACCTTCCTGGGCATGGGTACCGTACTTCCTTTTTGGAATGAATCTTCTTTGTCAGCAGAATAGCATTTGGCTGCAAAAGGAGTTGTATGAGGAAAGGAGGGTAGGAAGGGAATTCTCAAGAGGGGTACAAAAGGCGGGTCGTAAGGGAAATCTGTCTTGATTGGTGCACGAGTCGTTGCGAAAGTCTGCATCACCAAATGATCAACTTTCTCCGTTCTTTCTGTTCGCGTTCTGGCTCATTGCCGCCTTGGCAGTGGTGTCTTGGTTATCTTTTTATTTTGCTCGGGATTCAGTTTTCTGCTGAATCATCTGCAAATGAAAGAGATTCGATAATTGCTGGTTCTTCTCCGGGGGTGTCTGTTCCTGATTCATTACCCGTTGCATCGGATGGAATGTTTTTGACTGCAGAAGATGGTCATGCGATATGGGAGAAAACAATCAAGACAGTTGCCACTGACTGGCCTGTTATTAAAACAATTCCACCAGACTTTGATTCAATACCTCCCCGGGCTGGCAGGATCGTGTCAGCATGGATAGAACGGCCGCCGCCAGAAAGAAGGCAGGGTGATCCGGTTGATGGATTGAGTACTTCTTGGCCGCACTGGCCTCAGCAGCGTCAGCGAGTGGTTGTTCAGGTGCTTCCTGCTGTCAATGGTGCTTGGGTCGATGCGGTAGTGGAGACACAACCATTAGCATCGAGTGATGCCAGCCTAATGCCAGACCGAGTTGTACTCACTGGCGGTTGGGAGACCGACTTGCGGGGACAGCAGTCAGTTGATGCAACCACTGATCTCGCGCAAAGAATGGATCTCGAAAGCGAGCCTGTTTATTCTCTACCAACACCACCAGAAATTATTTCTTCGCAGAGAGTTCAAAAACAACCATGGGTAGGAAGTAAGTTTCCACGGCTTTCTCGCGCAGGTCATAAGATTTTCCAAGATTACCGAAATTTTTACTCCTGTGAAAATCTCACGTGCGTCACCGCTGCTTTTGGTGCGGGCGCACTGATGGCAAATACCGGCTTTGATACAACTATGCAAAACGCTTGGCAGACAGGAATAAGAGGGTCGCAAACCGGCGATTTTTTCTCGTCAACGAAAGATATCGGTGATGGGATTTACT
>JAUWWJ010000141.1 GCA_030616935.1 Planctomycetaceae bacterium | reverse complement strand
AAGGATGGTCGCCGGCAGCGCCCCGCCGGAAACATCAACCTCCACATCAACGGATATGGCATCAACACCAACCAATGAAAAAGTCTGTAAGCGAGCAAGCATCAGGGGGGAGTTCCTTTAATCGCGTGTGGGGGGAGAACAGGCGAGGCCTTTCAATAATTGAGAGTGTACAGGCGTACACCATATTTTGGCAAGTCGATTGTTTGAGCAAGGGCTTGTTGTTTCCCGAGGCACTCAGAATCCGAAGGACGCGGTAGAATGGTCTGTTTCGTTCGCTGGTGATCAATACGTGTGATGGAGAGAGGGACATAACAGGTGAAAGATATTTGGTTTCATATCTGTAGAGGGTGGCGTGGCTCTCTCGTGATGCACGTCGTCGCGCTCGTTGCTCTCGCATGTCAGTCAGGGCGTGCAGATGAGGGGATGTGGCTTTTCAATGCGGTTCCAGAAGAGCGGTTGTCCCGAGACGTAGGGTTTGTGCCCTCGCATGTCTGGCTGAATCGCCTTCAGCGATCGGCCGTTCGTTTCAATAGTGGTGGTTCCGGTGCTTTTGTTTCACCAGATGGACTGGTACTGACCAATCACCATGTTGCTGCCAGCAGTCTTCAGAAACTTTCGACACCAGAGACAAATCTTGCCCGTGATGGCTATCTCGCACGGTCCTACGAGGAAGAAATTCGTTGTCTTGATCTTGAACTCAACGTGCTTCGTTCTATCGAAGATGTCACGGCTCGTGTGGAAGAAGCCGTTGCAGGTGCCAAAAGTTCATCAGATGCGCTGGTAATACGACGAGCCACACTCGCAGCTATTGAGCAGGAGTCACTTGTAAACACAGGCCTTCGGAGTGACGTCGTTACCTTGTTCGGTGGTGGTCGCTATCACCTCTACCGATACAAACGGTACACCGATGTCCGCCTTGTGTTTGCACCTGAGAGGCAGATTGCTTTTTTTGGTGGCGATGCAGACAACTTTGAATTCCCAAGACATTGTCTCGATATCTGTTTTTTTCGGGTTTATGAAAAAGGTAAACCGCTGTCGAGCAAATCGTTTCTTCCATTTGCTGGAAATGATGTGAAACAAAATGATGCGGTCTTTGTTGCCGGTCATCCTGGGCATACCGATCGTGGTAAGACGATTGCAGAAATCCGTTCGATGCGAGGCCGAAGCCTCCCATTTCTATTGGAATGGCTAAATAGACGAGAGGTGTTGTTGCAGTCCTACGCGGAAGAAGGGCATGTCGAGCAGCAGCGGTCGATGCAGGATCTTTTCTCAGTTCAGAACAGCCGGAAAGCTCGGGGCGGTTTGTTGTCGTCGCTCCTGCGGCCAGACATTTTCAAACGCCTTGAAAAAGCTGAAGACACATTACGCAGTGAGTGGAAGGAGCAAGGTCAGGAAAGTCCATGGAAAAAAATACAACGGGCACAGCAGGCGATTGATGCGGTTGCTGTTCGATATAATCTTCTCGAAGGTGCAATGGGTTTTCGCAGTCGGTTCTTTTCAAACGCCAGGACCCTCCTTCGGCTGGCGACCGAGTCAGAGAAGGCAGATGGTGAGCGTCTTCGTGAATATCGTGATGCTGCTCGTTTCTCACTGAAACTTCGCCTCTTTTCAGACCAGCCGTTGTATGACGACTATGAAACGCTCGGGCTTGCCGATTCATTGACTTTTCTAGTGAAGCAACTCGGAGTCGATGACCCTCTTGTGCAAGACGTTCTTAATGGGCAATCGCCTACAGATCGTGCAAGTGAGCTCGTCGCCGGCACAACCCTTGGAAGGCGTGGTCCTGGGAACACGAAGGAAGCCCCTGATGATCGCAAGAAGCTCTATCAAGGGGGGCTCGCTGCGATTGAATCAAGTGACGACACAATGATTGCGCTTGCGAAACTGATTGACAATGAATCTCGCCACCTTCGCGATATCGTTGAAGAAAATACAGAAATTAAAAAGCAGGCTCATGCTGAACTCACACGACTCAGGCTTCAAGCAGCATCTGCACCATTTGCTCCAGATGCCACATTTACGCTGAGACTGGCGTACGGAAAGGTGCGGGGTGTTGCGGGGCGGGCGAGTGAGCCAAGACCATGGACAACAATCAGTGATCTGTTTTCTAAAGTGGATCAAGAAGAGGGTCGAGTGCCGTTTGATCCACCGGAATCGTGGCGGGCGGCTCGAGATACCCTGACCGATCTGGACGTGTTATCGACTCCACTGAACTTTCTTTCAACCGCGGACATCATCGGTGGAAATTCTGGTAGTCCGGTTGTGAATGTCGCGAGTGAACTTGTGGGTGTCATTTTTGATGGCAATCAAGATTCCCTGGTCCTGGATATTGCCTATGACAGCGATCGGGCTCGCGCGATTTCGGTCTCGGTTGGTGCGATTATGCAATCACTTGAACATGTCTATAACGCGGTGGAACTGGTAGCTGAACTACACGAGGCGAGGCAGATTGGCGACGCCGCGTGGACGCCACTTTTTGATGGGCAGGAACTTGGTGCATGGCATTCAAGTGAATTTGGCACCGATGGGCCTCTGGAAGTGGTCGATGGGGAAATCTCGATAGGCATGGGCGATCCATTGAGCGGAATTACCTGGCAGGTTGAGTTTCCAAAGGACAACTATGAGTTGTCGCTTGAGGCAAAGCGAGTTGAAGGTTTTGATTTTTTCTGTGGGTTGACGTTTCCTGTAGGGCAAGATAACTGCAGTTTTATTCTTGGGGGATGGGGTGGTGGCCTCGTCGGACTGTCATCAATTGATTGACTGGATGCATCAGAAAATGACACCAATCAATATATGGAACTCGATGACGACCGCTGGTATTCCATTAGGGTCCGCGTTGAGGCAGATTCAATAACCTGCCTGCTTGATGGCGAGGAACTCATTGTTCAGGAAAGGGCGGGGCGAGAAATTTCGATTCGGCCTGAGATGTTCATGTGCAAACCTCTTGGTGTTGCGACGTATGCAACGGCTGCCCGATTACGAAACCTGCAGTATCGGCGACTCGGTAAAAGGGATAGGTCTCGGGAAAACAGAGATGTCACACCGTGATAAAAAACGGGGCAAGATCGCCGCAGAGGCCGCACGGCGTCTCGTGCGAGGCGGAGATATTCATCGTGCACGTTTTGGTGCAGCACGGAGACTTTCCCGAGAGTGGGTGCCCGCTGATGAGTTGCCGTCACCGAGTGAAGTAGCAAGAGAATTGTCGCGTCAGCGACTTGTAGACGACGAAGATCGTTCCGGTGGGCTCGTATCACTTATTGGTGATCGGTTTGATAAAATTGCTGCGCTTGTACGACCTCTTTCGGCAATGCGGCTCGACATGTCCCGCCCCCATACAATTACCCTGCTTGAGGCAACCCTTCTTTCTTTTGCCTACGTCGAGAAACAGCAGCCGTTTGATGAAGAGTTACTCACAGCGGCACTCCTTGTTGATGCTGGAAGAATCATTAATCGTCGGAACGCAATTCAAGCCATTCTGCAAGCGGCCAATGGTCTGGTGACGAGCCGAACAGCGTGGTTGATAGAAGCGAGAGACGTAGCAACTGCTTACACGAATGGAACACTTGGGCATAGAGCTCGGCATCGTCTTTCAGTTCATGCTGACTTTGATCACGTCATGCTTCTTGCCGAAGCAACTCGAGCAAGCCAGCAAGAAGACGTGGGCAGATTGTCTCTCGATAGCGCTATTGAGAGACTACGCTCCTTAAGTGCGTCCTGCGATGAATAAACAGGGCGTCGCGTGGGAACAGCTTATGTGGAAATAAAGGAAGCGTCACGATGTCAAGAACACTGGATCTGAGTGGCTACTCTCTTGAAGTGGCTGGACGTGAGATGCGGATGAAACCGAATGCAGATGGATATGCATTTGCATTCATGTGGGCATTCTCTATGGCTTTCTTACTTGGGCTTCAATGGTGGCAATATGGTGAGTCCAAGAACCCACGGCGGGTGGCTTTTGACAAACTTTCTGTTGCAGAGCAGGAAGAATTTTTGCAGGCCGGGGTTGAGGCGAAGCGACGTGTGGAGTCGATCCAGAAACAAGTGAGTGAGCTACAGGTGAACGTACAGCTTGGCAAGAAAGTGGCGCCTGTAATGATGGAAAAGATTCGTAAGCTAAACGATGAGTTGATAAAATCGAGAGAGCAGGCACGCGAATTTATTGTTCCTAAACGACCTCCACCTCGCCCAATTTCTAGAATGGTGTATCGAAGCTTTCAGATTCTATTCATAGTTTCAGCTCTTCTTCCATTTATACTTCTCCCCTTCATTCGCCCCAAAATGTTCTATGAGGGACTTCCTGGTGAAGGTGCGTTTGTGGTGACACTTATTCCGTGGGTCTGGCAGTATCGGCAGGGGGTCATTGGCTTTCGCGCTATTACACCAGCGGTGAAACGCGAGTTTCGGTTCTACGGTCGGGGGTCTGATACGCAAGAAGCAGACATGGGCTTTATTTGGATGATTCGACTCACACCACAACCAGTCAGCTCGTTTGAATTTGGAGATCATGAATTCCGCATCATACTCAAGTTGATGCCAGACAAGGGAATGGTTGGTGAACAGCTACCTTCGTACGTTCGAGACCCTCTCCGTTTCTTTGAAGGTGTCACGGGACTGCAGCATGATAGGATTCTTGTGGAAGACGTTATCGCTACGGACCGGAGATCAGCTATGCGGAAAAAATTGGATATTATTCACATACGTTCAGTTTGATAAATCAGTCAGTTTGACCGGTAAGTGAATCTAGAGCGTAGCGTTGACGAGTTGACGCGCATCAGATTCACGCAAGATAGTCTCTCCATTATTCATGGTCCAAGGTTTCCAGTGAACCCAGACTAGCTTCTCGGTTTGAAGTATGCTGCCGTCTGGCTTGAAATGTTGAATTGTATAGACGATAGCTTCTTCACCGAATGGGCGATGATCTAGGATCTGAATAGTGCGTGGATCATGAAACTGAGCATAGAGTTTTAAACGGGCAATTAATTCAACCTTCTCTGCATCGTACTTAGGTGGGTGAAAAATATCAGCATATGCCCAGCTGACGAGCCAGGCCTTGTGACCAACTCCTGCAGCGTGGCGTGAAAAAAGGATGCTGCTTAGCAAAAAAAGCACAAAGACCGAAAGGCCGAGACGGTAGAATCTATTTTGGAAAATATGCAAAAGCGTTTTCCTGTTTTTGATGAATGAATTGCTCAGGGTCATTGTGTGCCGCCTCGCTTTTAATAGGTACTACCAAGAATCCTGTGTTAGCCACCCACTCCGTACTCCATGAATGATTTTCTTGGGCGTTAAACCATTCCTGGAGAATTTCATCGAGTCGTATCGCTTTGGAACTCACCTCTTCTTGCCACTGATAGACTTGAGCAAGATGTGTGCCGAAAAAGTCTCATACAATCAATTTTCTCGTCAGCGACTGTCTGGTCGTCCCACGCTGGCAGATTTCCTT
>JAUWWJ010000501.1 GCA_030616935.1 Planctomycetaceae bacterium | reverse complement strand
TCAACGAGTGGGATCACTTGGGGCTTATAAATTGTTGTATACGCTTCAGCCTGACGATGGGCATCAAGGGCCTCTTGGGAAGACCAATGTTCAACCATAGTAAATCGGTTTGCCTCTGATTGCGAGTAATAGACATCAAATCGCTCACAACCTGACTCATTCCTGCTCTTTCTCATCGCCTGACAGAGCAAGTCACGCACGGCTTCAATATCACATTCTTCTTTTACCGTCAGAATAATATTCATACAAATCATTTGATTGCATCCTTATAACAGTACAAGTCATTACTGTACCACGACAGCTTGCAAAGGTGCTCCCTGCCCATATTTCCGGGCAAGGATACGAATATACGGTGGGAGAAAAGCTGCTCGATGGGGAAATGAGCCGCGAGCGGCTTCTCGATCACCCTCACTTGGCTCAAAAAAATCTTCAACACAAAAGCCCGCATGGCATATCCCACCAACAATATCTGTTAGGGAATGGATGAATTCATTTGTTCCTACTTCCCTCAAACGAGAAGGTGGTGCCGGTGGAAGTGCTTTTGAGTCATCCACCGAACGAACCTCTGGATAAACAAGTTCGTACCGACCATTGGAATTTGGTTGCAACGAAGATTGTAAATTTCTTGGAGACTTGTGCTGACTCATGTAGGCTCCACCTGGCCGACAAATACGAAAAATTTCAACAAAAAGTTTGGCCAGAGAAGGCAGATAGCAACTGCTCACAGGTTGAATAACAAGGTCAAAATGACCGTCTTTCAACATTCTAAGATCATCCATGGAACTCTGTATTAGCTCAAGATGTAGTTTCCGTTCTCTGGCAACCTGTCGATCAAGGTCAAGCATTGACGCTGACAGGTCGACAACTGTCACTCTCGCACCAGCCGCTGCATAGAGCGGACCGTGCTTCCCTCCTCCTGCGGCAAGGCAAAGAATTTCCAGCCCCTTCAGGCTCGAAGGAAGCCAAGGGCGATCGGCAGGACCACCTGTGCCAAGCCAATTCCTCGGATCTATGAATGCCTCATCGCAGGCAGGGCTTGCCAAAGCGTCGTGTGCTTTGGCAAGCCGATCCCATGCAGCTGCATTCTTATACAGTGTTGCTTTCGAAACGGAAGAATCAGAATCATTTTCCATAAAGAAAATTTTAGTCACGTGGGACTGATGAAAGCAGCCCCATTTGTCTCATTTCCACAAGTGGTGGCCCTGGCCGCCACTTTTTTCGACGAGCGTCGTAGACTGCTGGAACAAGTGTCTGACGACCAGTTTCAGGATGCTCACAACATTCTCCAGCGAGTGGAAGCTCAAAGACTTTGCCACTTTCTCGACAAACGTAGTGAATGACAATCACATCATCGTTCTCAACAGCGGGGGGTCTCTTTGCAAATACGGACGGGTAGAGAAGCCATGAAGCAAGAACCAGACCGACTATCGCACCCCAGAGACGCATATCTTTCATAAGAAATCTCCTGCGAGTAAATAGTTTAGTTTCGGTCCCACAACGCATCTACTTCTGCGGCATCTGCAGGATCTCCATTGCAGATCACCCCAATATTGTGGAATTCCATCTGAGCCACTTGACCATCACTTGTCCACGGTCCTTTTCGGAACTTTCGGCTGAATCCTTCAACATGTCCGTCAACAAAGACCGCATTGGCAAACCCACCACCATGACGAAAGTGAACCACTGGGTCTGCCGTCGAGGGTTTACTAAAACCACCAAGCTGTTCTCTC
>JAUWWJ010000442.1 GCA_030616935.1 Planctomycetaceae bacterium | reverse complement strand
GGCACTCTTCAGCGTTTCCGTTCGATAGCCCCACGGCTCGCACCGTGCCTTCATCGAGAAGCCGTCGAAGTGCCTCCGCAGATTCTTGGATAGGTACGTTTGGATCAGGAGTATGCAGATAGAGGAGATCAATCCTGTCTACCTGAAGGCGTAACAGGCTTTCCTTAACCTCTCGGATGATTGTGTCTGGCCGTCCGTCTATTGCCTGCTTCTTTCCCGCTTGCCAATGTATGCCACACTTGCTTGCGACAGTCACTTCGTTTTGTCGGCCTTTGATAGCTTGAGCAATCGCTTTTTCGCTTTCACCGTGTTCACCATAGCAATAGGCGGTATCGAGATGCGTAATGCCATGATCAATGGCTGCAGCGACGGTTTCAATAGCTGCTTGACGTGTGACACCAGCCCGAGTCATTCCAGCAAGAGGCCAGCATCCAAGTGCTAAGCTAGGCAAAGTGATTTGTTTCTTCACGCGAGTCCTGTTGTTGACGAGATGAGTGATCTGGTTCTTGTGATGCTTGCGTGGTGGTTTTCGCATCTCGACAAGGTTCCTGAAAACGGCCAGTTTTCAGGAACGTATGGATGTGGTTTGCAGCGTCCTGTCGAAAGAGCACAGCTGAATGAAGACACGGCAGCGTGATATGCTCATGCGGTACGGAAAGGCGTGTGCTCTCAAGGCTTACGAGCGCATCCTGTTCTGCGGCAATAACACCAATCTCAACATTTGCGGGATCTGCGAGAGAATTAACAAGGCTATCCTGTTTAGTTGTAAGTTCAGCAACAGGACGAAAAAAATGTCCGAATAATTTTGCCGTCCTAGTGGCAACGAATGACCCTCGATTCGGCGGAGTGAGCATGACGAATCGGCTGATTTTCTTAGACCGAATTTCGTTGATCGCTATTCTCCCGATGATACAACCCATGCTGTGGGTGACCAGATGGATGTGATCGTATCGTTCGTCATTGCACCGTTCAGTAAGAAAATCAGAGAAGCGTTGGGCGTGTGTTTTTACTGACGTAACAAAGCTTTCGTAGCCCCAGATGTCGGTGTTCCAGCCCGCACGACGAAGTCTTCTAGCGAGCAGATTGAGCATGAGGCGATGTGCCATAAATCCGTGAGTAAGAACAACAAGTTCGCGGCGGTTGGTGTCACCCATTGTTCCAGTTGATCCTTTTCAGCGAATGAGCCGACGTTTCTTGTTTAGGATGGTCGGTTCGTTGCAGGACGAACGGGAGCGGGGCAGCAGTCAAGCGGGCAGACATCGTGGTTCGCAGGCATACACCCGATCGCAGCCTTCTCTGAAAGGCCAAAAGCTCGTTCTGCTATGAGGTCTCGAATCATTTGAACAAACTCAGGGTCCGTGCCTGCCGTATTTGCTCTCGCCATTTTCATGCCCAATTCTTTGCAAAGATCGGCAGCTTCGGTATCAAGGTCGAATAGGACTTCCATATGGTCAGATATAAATCCGATGGGGACGATGACGACACTAGATTCGCCCTGTTCATGTAGGTCTCGTATCGCATCGCAAACATCCGGTTCCAGCCACGGCTGGGAGGGTGGCCCACTTCTGCTTTGATAGACAAGCTTCCACTTGGAGATTTTTGCCTGCTCCGCAACCAAACGAGATGCCTCTTGTAACTGCTTACAGTAATCAGAAGAGTCGGCCATAGAAAGCGGAATGCTGTGTGCTGTAAACAGGACTGGCGTTTGGGGGTTACTACCAAGGGACTCCATGGCGGAGCGGACATTCCTAGCCATGGGGTGAACAAACCCTGGGTGATTGAAAAAGACTCGAATTTTGTCAATCTCAGGCGCTTCTGGGCCAACAGTATCGCGGGCCTGCTGAATGTTCTCACGATACTGACGACAACCGGAATAACAACTGAAACCACTCGTAACGAAAGCTAGTGCGCGACGAACTCCCGCATCCTTCATATCTTGTATGGTATCGGTGAGGAACGGATACCAATTTCGATTTCCCCAATAGACAGGCAAATCCAAACCAGATGTCGTTAGTTCCTGTCTTATCGCATCGATCAACGCAATGTTTTGTTCATTGATCGGACTTTTTACACCAAAATGATAATAATGCTCAGCAACCTCGAGAATACGTTCTTTTGGCACCCTCCGGCCCCGAAGAACGTTTTCAAGGAAAGGTAAAACATCGTCCGCTTTATCCGGCCCACCAAAACTCACAAAAAGAACCGCATCGTATCGGCTTTGCTTAGCGTGATCCATTTGTAATTACATTGCTGGTGATGACGTTAAACCTTATAACTGTAGCCGGTCACTAAAATTTTGGCATCGCTGCCTAAAATGACCCCACGGGGATTCGAACCCCGGTTGCCGCCGTGAAAGGGCGATGTCCTAGGCCTCTAGACGATGGGGCCGTTACTCCACAG
>JAUWWJ010000396.1 GCA_030616935.1 Planctomycetaceae bacterium | reverse complement strand
TGATGATCAAGCCTCGGCCACCATTCACTTTGTGTAAGAAATGGATCAACTCGTAGACTCGTTAGCAGTCGCCACTGTCGATTATCGATAGGCCGCCGCAGATCAAGCCATGTGCGTTGCTCATACCCCTCTTCCCACTCTGATTCATAGTATTCCTCAAGGAAATTGAAATCGCTGATCCAACCTGCTGCTCCACGTGCTTGCCATCCTGCAATCAGGTCCTGACGGTGTCTCCAGAAGGCTCGGCCACGAAAAGCATCGGGATACGAAAAGTCGCGTCGCTCAAGTCCTAGGTTGTCAATTCCACGATCAACAACAAACCATGCATCAGCAATACCGTTGGCAGGTGTTCCGAGACCGAGGAACTGAGGTCGATTGTAAAGAAGCGACGTACCAAAACCTGGACCCCGGAGACTGAGATAATCGACATTGAAATCCCAGTCAACGCCCGCTGGTGCATTCTGCCAGCCGAAAACCTGAAACGCATCCCAGCTCGTTAGAACTTGCGTACCAAGAATCTGATCATTCTTTATTTTCAAGTCATTTATATAGAACGTCGGCTTCGTTGCATTGGTCGCGAGCACGGGCCACCATAAGATCGGAACACCACCAAGCGTTACAGTATTCCCTCGGCTCGTAATAAATTGTTGATGCTCCACTGCTGGCTCACCCGTGAGGGGGTCAATCATGGGCATGCCGAACGGACCGGGAAGAGGGACCTGCTCATCAGTAAACGTGAGTTCGCGAGATCGAAACTCCCATGTTGGAATTCCCATACGACTTGTTGTAAGACCACTCCGCTGTGCTACGAAACGGCTCCGATCAACTTGGCGAAGTACATCCGCTCGCAAGCGAATAAGGCCGGCGTAACTATCAACAGGGGTGAGAACAGAGGCACCTGTAATGACACCGCTTGATCGAGGCACGTCATAAAACATGCTGACCGCTTCAATTACACGCTGCCCCTGACGAAAAACGACATTGCCTTCCATGTACAGTTCGAGCGGTGTATCTGCTGTTTGTGATGCATCTCCTCCAAGATCTGGCTGTGACTGCCCGCGAGTCCATATCACCATCCGATCAGCAGAAATATCGAGCGGTCCTGCAGGGTCAACGCCGTCTATAACAAGATTGATGCCTGATGTAATTACAGCGACCCACTCTGGCCCCGATGGACTCGGGAACCACTGCACTGCAAGGGGCATACTCGACCGTGGAAAAGCACGAAGCCTCCGACCAGCAACAATCGGTTGATTGGATGGAATAATGGCACCGCCATTGGCTTCACCAAATTCGGTAAATTGTGTCGGCTCAACTCCTGACTCGATTTCCTCTTCGGCAGAAGCAAGTTCGACAGATGATGGTGATGTCGTTGAAGCATGTGCTGGTGCCTCATAGATGGCTGGCTTAATTCCTGGCGACACAACACTTTTAAATTCAAGCTTGGGGTCGCGAATGATTCCGAACCGGCCTGACCAGCGATCGCTATGAATGGTAGCGGCTTGTGCACTATCAGACTCAGAGGAAAGACTCGTCTGAACAACAACATTTCCCGCCATTCGAACCAGGACTGTACGAACGGGTGGGCTCGCAATGCCTTCACTCGTTTCCTCGTGTACAGGCTGCTGCTCTATCCAGATAACGGCCTCACGGGATTCGACGGTAGTGAGGCCTTGGTAAATTTCTACACCACCGGTGAGATGCCAGACATCGTAGGAGCCCTCTGTCCAACGGGATGCCTGAGTCGCAATAATACTAAGAAGCTCTTGAGGATTTGTTGCTGGCACCTCGATTTGACCAGCCTCGGCAATAGCTGCCACTAACCCACGAGCAGGTAGACTCGCAAGCACACCAGTCGTATCAGTAGCTGCAGGTGGCTGTGCATCAGCCGTACTCAAACACGCGACTGTGCTCCCAAAAACCAAAAGCCAGACGATCACCGTACTACCCAGCAACGAGGCGATGGGGAGTTGTTGGATTGCCGATAGAAATATCCACTTCGCTCCAGGTGGTCCTGGACCAAAGTGATAGTCTCCGGAATGTTCGCTATGAAAAAGGCTTTGAGGCACGCGCACCCGCTGAACCCATGCCACGAAGGCACGGCTAATTGGGAAAATACAAATAGGAGCGGGACTATAAGGTTCTGCCAAAATTCCGGTCAAGGTGTCGCAAATTTGGAGAAAATCTGGAGGATTAGGCGAACCGACCCGGTAAACTAGGCGATTCAGTCTCATTCAGAGCGAAGCCAGAATGCCTTTTGCACATTCAAAATTAACCAGTCTTTCTTGTGGGCTATCTCGCTCACTTGTCAGGCATCGGCTCATTTTCATGCTTCTTGGTGTTGCAATTGGTCTGATATCAGTTGAGCGATCCAGATATTTGGAATACTCCCAGTCAATTGATGCGATGTTTGACCGAAGTGATTCTGCACTTCCTCCGTTCCGTCGACTTGGCAGAACATTTGGTGCAAGTTCTGTTGTACTGGCCGTCTATGATGAGCCTAATTTATTTCAACCAGCAGGATTTTCTCGACTCGAGGCACTCACAAAACGGTTGTCTCAAATCCCTGATGTGCACACCACAACAAGTTTAGCAACCACGCCACTTGGACCTGGCATCATCCACACCGACACAAACCAGACTGCTGAAAACCTCGTAAAGCTTATGGAAGGATACGCAGTTGGCACAGATCGAAAGACTGCAGCCGTCATATGTGTTCTAGGTGACACACAAGAAGACCCAGACATTCAGCAAGGACGCAT
>JAUWWJ010000338.1 GCA_030616935.1 Planctomycetaceae bacterium | reverse complement strand
TGCTTTGTCATTTGTCGAAACCTTATGCGTTGACCCATCTTCGGGTTTGTAGATATAAAGTTTGCCGCCTGCGTGATAAACGATTGAGGATTCGTCTTTCGACCAACGCGGGTATGCAAACCAGACCGGTTTCTCTTCCTCGTTTGCAAACGGCTGTGCGTTGGTTATCGTGTGGCTCGTTGCATCAAAATCTGCAACGTACAGCGTGCGTCCAGGGACTTGCCGCTTGAAGCCTCGCTGAAACTCAAAGCAGACTCTCGTCTCGGTTGGTGACAGACTGACTCGGTCAAGTACCCCCGTCTGTGCCAAGTCACACTCGATGCGTTCGAATGTCGGATTGGTATTCTTTCCGGGTGTCATCAGGTAGTACCCCATGCCTTGGTCGATCGGATTCGATCGAACGAGAATCCGTCCATCAGTAAGACACGTGTAGGCCCAGGTGTGATGTCCTGTGCTGGTGAGAGCGACTTCTTCGCCTGGTTTTGTGCCCACCTTGCCGGCCATCACCACGTACCCACCCGTTTGTGGTCTCTTTCGATTCCAGATCGGTGTATTTGTCCCGTCGCGGGTCCAGGTTTGATTGAAGTCCGTATGGGTACCGTCGGTCAATTGATGCAGCCCGGTTCCATCGGCATGAATGATGTGTATTGCAGTTTTCCATTTCGAAACGTCAGGATCGTTTTTCAATCTCCGAAAAAAGACCAGCATGTCTCCCGTCTTCGACCACGAAGGCTTGAAGTCGTTGTGTCCAGCAGTCAGTGGTTTATTCTCTGGCGCACCATAGGTATTCACGTGGATTTCACCATTCACGTAATACGAACCTCGACTAGTGATGGTCTCATCTGCTGTTGCTTTGTTGCATACGGTGATCTGCATACAAATCAGTGACAGGCAGCAGAACATTGTGAATATAGATTGCATGGTTATTTTTCAGTCACTGCTTTTGATGTTTTGTTCTTTCATTTCACATACAACGCGAAAGCCGGCAAGATACTCGGGCCTAAAGTGCGATCCTCCAGAAATGTGTCGTGTTGCCGAGCGAACATCCTGTGCGTTGCTACTAAATCCCCCACCACGCCAAACGTGTAAGCGTCCTTTCTCAGGCCCCTTTGGGTCGGTGGTGACTTTTTTTATCAGGGTGGTGGGATAGAGGTCGTACTTGTCACTGCACCACTCGCACACGTTGCCGTGCATGTCATAAAGCATCCAGTGATTTGGTTTTTTTAAACCCCATGGATGCGGATACTGTTCCTTGGCCTTATAGGCATTGTTGAAATACCAGCCATAGTCATCAAGCTTGAATGGTTTGTTTCCAAAGTAAAACGCTGTTACCGTGCCGCCGCGGCATGCATATTCCCATTCGGCTTCGGTTGGCAGCCGGTAGACCCTGTCTTCTTTTTCACTCAAGCGTTCACAAAACGCTGTAGCTTTTTTGTGAGAAACATACGTAGCAGGAGTGTTTGCCGATTCTTTTGTCAAAGGTTCATCAAGCCAAGGCGTTTCATCCATGACCGTGGTGTATTGCTCTTGAGTTACCTCAGAGACACTCATGAAAAATGGTGTTGAAATGTGAACTCGATGCAGTGGCGATTCATCTTTCGTGTTGGACCACTTCACTTTGGTGTCTGAAGACGTACCCATCTGAAACTCACCAGATGGAATCGGAACGAAAATGAGACCAATTGAATTCTCAAATGCTTGACCGGTCTCACGCTGCTCCGGTGCTAATGAAGATGCAATCAAACTGAGGCTTGGCGAGGTCTCTGAGCATCCTGCAAGCAAACTAACGGTGAAAATGAGTGAAACAAGTCCACTCCTGCGTTGAAGAGTACACCTTTGGAAGGGAGCCATTAAAACTCTCCTACGACTTCACCACTATTTCGGGTATGAATTTTCTGCCAGATTCCTCGTTGCTCTGCGGGTCCACAATTATTTTGAGCGCCTTTGAAATCAATACTTTCTGTCACATATCTGGTAGAGGCATCGGCCATCAAAAACTGTGTTCCACCTGGGTGTTGGCTTCGCGCAGTCATCTGTCCCGTTGACTGGCTGTCGTAGCAGCCCATGGGTGGCGTGCCAAGCGATCCAGATACAGCACAGTTTTCCATATCATCTGAGTACGGCTGGCGGCTATTTGGTCGGCTTGCATCGTTGTACATGGCTGCGGTTCCGCTCCCTAACCCCGGCATTGCCCAGCATCCTCGAAGATCATTTTTGTTCAGACCTGCTCGCAATTCATTGATCGCTACCGTGTTCGATGTGCCATCACGAAAATCTCGGATACGGATCGAAGAATTGACTGCACCAAACCCACCGTCAGACTGGTTGTCTTGTATGCCATGGTGACACGGTGAAACATTCATTCCATAATTTCCACGAGCCCAACCACCACCTGCATAAGCACATAGTTCACCACTCGAACTCGAATCAGACGGGCAAAGAAAGGCAGTGATTTGTTCCGATCGCTGAGGATTTTGATGTGGTGGGAGATCAAAGTCCCACTGATCGTAGATCACGCTTTGCTCCATGTAGGGAAGAATAAGAACGCACCAATTTGCACTCTTACCGGTTTGATCAGCGATTCGTGTTTCGTTTCCTCCTAAGCTGGTAAAAAACGGTGGGAATGAACGATTTGCATCATGGTAGTTATGAAGCGCGAGACCGATCTGTTTTAAATTGTTTTTGCATGAAAGCATTCGTGCAGACTCACGTACCTGCTGTACTGCTGGTAGAAGAAGGCCTATAAGAACTCCAATAATGGCAATAACAACAAGGAGCTCAATGAGAGTGAATGCACGATGATGCGTCATGCGTGAATCATTGTTGGTAGATCTCATTTCGGATACGTGCCTTTTTTCATGAGTAAGCATCTGTTGATAAAGATATTTCTGGATTGTGCTCATCTTATTTCCCCCGGAATTAATTCTACTTCATGGACCATGAGCCCACTTGATCTCCCCGTGTCTGTAAATACCCACAGCCGATCGAGATAGAGCCCATCGGGCTTGTGTGCTAACGAGTCTTGTTTTTCACGAACACATGGGTCAACGGTAAAGTCACTGAGTTGATAGACGGCTTCAAATTCTTTTCCTTCAGCTATTTCAGAGACAGGTTGTTTTTTCAATAAGTCTCCACGAAACATTCCTGCAAATTCACCATTGCCATATGACACAG
>JAUWWJ010000434.1 GCA_030616935.1 Planctomycetaceae bacterium | reverse complement strand
TGATGCTCGCCCATGTACAAACAGAGCTGGAATGCGGGCGTGAGGTGGTCTTGTTAATCGACAGTCTCACAAGGCTGGGAAGAGCGTTCAACAACAGGACCCGGCGGCGAGGTGCATCGCGCCGCCACACTATGAGCGGTGGACTGGAAGCCGGCATACTGGAAGTACCGCGTCGTCTTTTCGGACTGGCACGTAACATTGAAAACGGAGGCTCCGTCACTATCATCGCGACGTGCCTGATCAACACCGGCTCTCGAATGGATCAGCTGATATTCGAAGAGTTCAAGGGAACGGGCAACAGCGAGATCGTCCTCGACCGTTCCTTAGCCGAGGCCAGGATCTTTCCTGCGATTAACATCCCAGCCAGCGGTACACGAAAGGAAGCTAAGCTCTACAGCCAGAAACATAGCAGCGGTTTGGCCACGCTCCGGCGTGTTTTGTCAAACTACGGGGCCCGGGGGGCCATGGACTCTCTCTTCAAGTTACTCAAGAAGTATCCTACCAACAAGGAGTTTCTGGATAGTATGTGTTATGGGAATTGAACGTTGGTGAACGTAAATTCAGCACAACAGATGTCACGGAACTTCAATCAAGAGCGTGATGCATTTGACCGGCTTTCCATTCATCAAGTTACCCTTCTCGTGAGTTGCAAAATGTCAATATATTTCGACAAATTCATGTATCCATTTTGTCTCCAAAGATGTCAAATTTGATGAGTGATGGAAGCTCCAAACATCAAATTTTCGCAATGAAACTAAAATCTCCTATGAATTGCACCTGTCCGAAATCTTTTTCACAGATTTTACCGCTAAAGTTACCAAGAACCTGAGTATAGGGGCCAATTCGCTCAAAACAGACGTATTTTGCTCGCATCGTAAAGACCGATGCGATATACTGATAAAAACCGGCTCAGAAGGGCATATGTGAGAAAGTTATAACTCAGGAGACTTTTGATTATGAGCCAAATAAAACGACTCGCAAAAGAACATACTGACATTACCCGGCGTTACTTCCTTCAGTTCGGCGCGGCGGGAGTTGCTGCTCTGAGCATTCCACGGTTGTGGGCCCAAGAGCACGACAGTGAAATTCATCCTCTACTCGCTGAGGCGATTTCGAAGCTGGAGTATCTGACGCGGGAAGAGGATTTCCTCAACGCCGGTCGAGGTAATCCACCCCCACATAAATTGCCGCTCGAAAAACGCCGCGAGGTTGGACTTGTCCGCGAGACTTGGCAGCTTGAGGTTCTGCCGGATCCCGAAAGCAACGCCAAAGTGGAGCAGCCACTTTCCAAGGCCCTGGGCACTGCCCTGGACTTCAATGGGCTGATGAAGCTTGCCGAGAAATATGTCGTGCGCTTCATGAGCGTAATGTCCTGCACGAACGGTCGGTCTCCATTCGGCATGGGATTGTGGGAGGGCATACCTTTGAGAGAAGTGGTGTGGCTGGCTCGTCCGACCAGCAATGTCCGTCGGGTCTTCTATTACGGCTACCACAACGACGACCCAAAACAGAGATTCCAAAGTTCTCTGCCCATCGGGCGGGTGCTGGAAGACCCGCCGGGAGAGAATCCGGTTATCCTCTGCTATAAACTCAACAATCAATGGCTCACAGCCAAGCGAGGCGGACCGGTTCGTATGCTGGTCCCTGATGCTTACGGCAACAAGTCGATAAAGTGGCTCCAGCGCATTATGCTGACCAACAATCACCAGGCGAACGATACCTATGCCCTTAAGAACAACGACACCGTCAGCCATATAAAGACCTGCGCACGTTTTATTCACACGCCAGAGAAGATCAAAGCCGGACAGCAGGCACCGATAACAGGGATTGCACAAGTGGGTATGTCCGGTCTGAGAAAGGTTCAGTACTGGCTGCAGACGCAAAATGAAACTGTTTCAAATGATGACCCTTACTTCACCAAGGCCGAATGGAAGGATGCGAATATCTTGCCGCCTCCGGAACATTGGGGAGGAGGACTTCCCGATGGCAAACTGCCGCCAATCCCACGCCAGTTCGACACTACGAACGGTAAACCACGCCGCTGGCCAATCCTCAACACGATTGTTCACTGGGCAGCACTACTTGCGGCTGACCGTCCGGGACAATACGACCTTCGCTGCCGCACGATCGATGTCAACGGCATTGCCCAACCTATGCCGCGTCCGTTCCCCAAATCAGGCCATAACGCTATCCAGCAAGTGCAAATCGTTGTTGAGAAGTGAGTTTAGCGTCCGTGTTGAATACTTCGCTCACGTTGTTAGAACCGCATGTTGGTCACGGCTTGTGAGCGATTGTTTTACTCGTTCCGGGATCATGGGGAGTTGAAATAATCTGGCGCCCGTTGCATCATAAATGGCGTTGGCAACAACGCCACCCATACAAATAATGGCCGGTTCCCCACCTCCCTGGGGTGAGATATCTTCCGCCTTTACCAGCACTGTTTCGATCTTTGGC
>JAUWWJ010000282.1 GCA_030616935.1 Planctomycetaceae bacterium | reverse complement strand
GTTCTGTCGCTTGTGTTTCTACAGCAATCGTATCACCTGAATACAGCTGAGTACTGAAGAGCAGAAGCGTCAAAAAAGAAATGGAAAGGTTCAGATGCATGGCATTTTTTTAGGATGGAAGACTTTAAAGCAGATGTGGTAACGCAAATGATCCCTGGAACGTCACAGAGTCACACGGCTCATTCTACTGCATCTCAAGAACGAAAGCCCATTGACACTTGAAGCCATCATCAGTTTTTACAAAAGGATACATCGACTGCGCTCTATCGCCCAATATGACCGTTGGGGGCTTTGTATAAAGCCGCTGGTTAGCCTTGCTACAAGTCGCGTACGGATCAGCTTTTTACTTCTGCAGTGGTGGCAGGTCGCAGAAATCGTCATGCAATTTCCTTGGCATCTGCGTAAGGGTGGCACCCATTATCAGCCGCAATCACTACCATTCTGGGGCTTATGATGTCGGCGTGAATAGGACGTACTATCATGTGAGCCGTCACTACAACTCTTCCCGCGACGATTTCTGTGACTCCGACATTTTAGTCATAGCAGGGCAGAGGTCTTTATCACGACCCGACCCTACCTACACATCGAAATCGCTACCCTCAATGATAGTACCGAGGCGTGATAAGTGGTGTAGGAGATGGCAATCTGCCGGTATGCCGCCAGTTCTCGAATTTAGGAAATGCCGGTGGCAGTTTTACACATTGAGATCTTGCCTCGTCTTTTGCTCTCAGTTGACCACATGCATCAGCATGGAAAAGTGTCGGCGGTGGACAGCAGGGACGGTTGCAGCAACGATTTCCAACACTCCCATGCCAAGGTGGCTGGCGATCTCCTTCGCAATTGCATGATGCACCTGGCATGCTCGGTTGGGCAAAGGTGATCGTATCAGTATGCATCACAACTTCGCCGGCGTGAACGGGTATGCCAAAAACTGTCACAACAATGAAGAGAAAACCTGCTAGCACGAGGTAGAGTTGTGCTTTCTTAGATGGTACATGGTGCAAACTGTTCATCGGTCCAACTCCATATCTCACGAAATAGCCTACAAAAATAATCCCAGACAAAGTTTGTGATTCTCAGTACTTTGCTCACAGAAATCAGCAATGCTGCCATATGAGAATTCTCTGAACTCCGCCTTTAATAATCGACGGTAGAACAGGGAAAGATGAGCGGTGCCGCAAGTAAGTCCGTCAGTACCACTTACAACGAATGCAACAGCAGGCAAACCGATGCCGATCGAATAGGTCACACTCAATAACAAATCTATTATTCCATCAGGAGCTGTTTTTGCTGATTGATGGACCTGTCCACTGTCCTTTGGTCCTGAAACTGTCCAAGAGCGTTTCCTCGGCAACCGCTTTTGTTCCCACAAAATGTCAATGATCTAGAATTTAATGCCGAATCGGCTTACGTTTTGCCATACATATCCACTGAATCGACTCTGAAATTCGAGAATGCTTTGAAAGTTCAACTGAACTACGGTAGAGATAACCCGCTTGTCATTGATTGCGAACCATCCACTCAACTCGTAGAAATGCGAGGCCCGGAAGGCGTCGACGTTGATGCATCAGCTGCTCTTGTACGAGATGCTTTGTTGCAGCCTGTTGCTGGCCCACCCTTACCTGATCATGTCGTTCCAGGTGATAAAGTCGTCATTGCTCAAGCCGGAAATCTACCTGGTGGCCAACTCCTTTCAGATGCCATTTATCTTGCCATTCTTGAAAGCCTGCAAGCTGGTGGGGTGAGCGTTGATGATGTTCAACTTGTCACCGCACCACCGACTATTCAATTGGATGATCAATATCCCACTATTTCTTCCATACCAAACCATCCTTTTCCTACAACTATCTTTGACCCTCTCAACGATAGTGAAACAGCCTATCTACTTGCTGATGAAAGCGGTGAACCGCTCCACCTTGCCCGTAGTCTTGTTGACGCTGATGTTGTACTTACCGTTGGATGCTTCGGCTATGATGCGAGCCTGAGTGGCCGTTCTCCTGGGGGTGAAATTTGGCCTGATTTTGCACGACAGAATCGTCGCGAAGCGCTAGTCACATCGCTTCTGAAGAACCGGCGACAGGCTCTTCGAGAATGGCGAGATGAAGCAGAGCAAATCACCGCACAGCTTGGTGTCCTTGCATCATTGCATCTTGTGGCTGGAAACAATCAAACATTAGCGGGTGCAGCGTTTGGTTTTCCTGCTGCCTCAGTCACGCAGTCCCGATTCCTTGCAAGAGAATGGCGGCCCTCTCCTTGTTCCCGTTCAACGCTTACAATTGCCGGCATAGCAGATCAACTGTGTAGCTTTGCTGATCTCACTCGGGCACTTGCCGCCGCTGCTCGTGTAACCAGCCATGATGGGACCGTCTGTGTGGCATGCAATATGGATCAAGAGCCAGGGCTTATTTTTACTCGCTGGCGACAAGGAATCGAATTACGGATGCTCCTCCATGAGGCCGCTGATTCCAATGACATCCGATTACACATGGATGCTCTCCAGACGTCTCTTTTTGCTCGGGCTCTTGGTGATCGACGTCTCGTACTCTTGTCTCAGCTCAACCAAGAATTGGTCGAAGACCTTGATATCGGGCATGCTGAAACTCCTGATGCGGTCAATCGTCTTATTCGACAAAATGAGTCTGTATGCGTACTTCACGAAGCCAACCAGCTATGCCCTCAGAAAAGCTGACAGCTTTCTGCATAAGCCCACGTTTCCCATGCTCAAAACTACTTTAGTTTTGATGCAACCAGAACGGAAGTGGTTCACCGGATGATGGCTGCACAACCTTTCCTTGAATTGAATCAATGGGAAGTGAACCCCAATGCCTGCTATCTCTACTTGCCGGCGGGCAATCACCTAGTACAAAAACATGTCCCGCTGGAACAGACCACTCACTCCTGCTTGGCGTTGCTAGCCACCGTATGTCTCGCCAGACAAGTAATTCCTCCGCTTTTACTGAACAGATTTCCTCCGAAGGCACCTCGCCTCTCTTTGCAAGAAGTTTGATACCAAGAAGAAGTGAAGACTTCGCTTGGGGCTGAGTTTTCTCATGTACCACTTTTACTTCAGCAGACCACTCTTCCGGTATCTCACGGACCAAAGGTGTTCTGATGCCGTCGAAGCCTTCATGAAATTCTCGATGCTGCCTAAGGATTGGCCAAGCCATAACAACGAATTGGCCATCGAACCTTCCTGCAATGAGTGCAAGTCGTCCTTGTCTCCTAACAACAAGTCGTGCCATGTGTTGGTTTATCCCAACCAGTATTTCAAGACCGCACTCTTCCTTAAGAGCAATATCGAGTACGGCTGAAATCCCCACATCTTTAACAACCTCCAGCCGCCGTGTTTCTTTTGGCAACCACGACACATCATCGTAGACAAGCACGCCACTGCCATCTGGAATCAGACCAGATGATATTTTCGGATGAAAGTGTAACCATGAAACATGTTTTGAACTCACATGCTCACACACCCAGTTATTGCTTGAATGTTCCCATGACTGTGTTGCATCTCGCCACGATTCAGACTGACAATCAACGATCAGACCAAAGTGCTGCAAAAGCCGTGGACTCTTTCGAAGCATCTCACCATTGATAATAAGCTCTCCATCCGCAATCCGAATGGACTCTCCGGAAAGTCCCATGATTCGTTTGGTGATCAATTCATCTTTATATTTGCATACGACTGGTC
>JAUWWJ010000347.1 GCA_030616935.1 Planctomycetaceae bacterium | reverse complement strand
GCGCGTTTTCACCGCCGACGATGTGCCGGGCGAGCGCTGTATCGGCGTCATTGAAAATGATTGGCCATTGATGATTGCAGAAGGCGAAATCACGCGCTACGTAGGCGACGTATTGGCGAGCGTTATTGCTGAATCGGAAGAGAGTGCTCGTAGAGCAATGGAATTGATAAACGTTGAGTATGAAGTACTCGAACCAGTCACCAATATACATCAGGCTGTGGAACCGGAGGCACCTAAAATCCACGAAGGAGGCAACCTACATCCACGCACAGTGATCCATCGGGGTGATGTTGAAAGGGGAATAGCCGAATCCGCTTACATAGTCCAAGGCGTTTTTGAGACTCAGCGAGTTGAACATGGATATATAGAGCCGGAATGTGCGGTTTGCTATCCCGCTGAAGACGGTCTCCACCTTCTGTCGCAAGGTCAGGGTATCTATGTTGATCGGCAGCAGATTTCGCGCTTATTAAATTTACCCGAGGAAAAGGTACGCGTCACGCTTCTGCCTAACGGCGGCGGCTTTGGTGGTAAGGAAGATCTGACGGTGCAAGGCCATGCTGCCCTTATGGCATATCACCTCTCCGTACCGGTGAAGGTCCATCTCAACCGGGAAGAATCCATGCGCATGAGCACTAAGCGTCATCCCATCTGGATGGATTACATGATTGGCTGTGATGAAAATGGAAAATTCACCTTTGTTAAGGCAAGTTTCATTGGCGATACCGGTGCTTATGCATCTGTGGGCGTAGAAGTATTAGAGAGATCAGCCGGACATGCAGCTGGAGCGTATCATTTCCCTGCCGCCGCGGTGGACGCTGTAGCAGTGTACACCAATAACATTCCCTGTGGTGCAATGCGCGGTTTTGGGGCCAATCAAGCTATCTTTGGACTGGAAAGCCTGATTGATGAGTTGTGCGAGAAAGGTGGCTTCGACCGCTGGCAATTCCGTTACGACAACGCCTAGGTCGAAGGTTGTATGACTGCTACAGGACAGGTAATCGAAGCCGGCGCAGGCGTGCGGGATACACTGCTGACGGTGAAGGACCAGTTTTACCAAGCAAAGTACGCCGGTCTCGCCTGTGCCATAAAGAATACGGGGATTGGAAACTGTGTAACCGATGAGTCTAGTGCTCGGATCACCATTCATGCACCGGATATGGTCATTGTGGATCATGGTTGGACGGAGATGGGGCAGGGTGTGAACACTGTTGTTCAACAGGTGGTTTGCAATGAAACCGGTCTGCCACCTGGCATAATCGAAATCCGCACGGATACGGACTCCGAGCAAGTGGCGGGTATGACCACAGCTTCGCGTGCCACCTCGCTGCTCGGAAATGCATTGATTGATGCTTGCCAGAGACTGAAACGCGACCTGAAGGACCATTCATTGGAAGAGCTGGTTGGCAGGGAATATACTGGTGAGTGGATCGTGGATTGGACGACAGAACCAGGCGCGATAGTTGATAAGGTATATACCCATTATTCGTATAGTTATGCCACGCAGTTGGTTATCCTAGATGACGAAAAGGGTTACATTAAGAAGGTCATCGCCGCACACGACGCGGGTAAGATTTTCAACCCGGTTCTTTTTGAAGGGCAGCTGGAGGGTGCGGTTCATATGGGAATAGGTTATGCCATTAGTGAAAACTTCCCAATGGAAAATGGCCATCCCGTAAGCACCCATCTTCGTAAGCTGGGAATCCTTCGTGCCAAGGAGATGCCTGAAGTGGAAGTGATCGGTGTGGAAGTGCCGGACCAATATGGGCCATATGGCGCAAAGGGTGTGGGTGAGATCGGTTTGCTGCCCACAGCTGCAGCCGTAGCTAATGCTCTTTATCAGTTCGATGGTCTTCGCCGAACCCGGTTGCCCATGCGGGCTCCAAAACGGGAATAAAGCTATTTATTATTATCCTTTCTGTCTTTTGGGAGATTAAGCCGTACAGATAATAAAACAACCCGAGATCCGAGCCCCCTCTTTCGGGATTCCCTGGCCTAGCCCACCAGCCTGCCCTGGTGGCAGCCCAGGGGGCAGGTGAACTCACCCTGAACCGGTCACGGTGTGGTGTGAGTTCAAATCCTTGTGTAATACTTTGGAGAAGTTCGATCCCTAGCAATGATCTTCATTCGGTGATGAGGGTGGTTAACACGATCACATGTTGTAGAATGGAGACAGACGTTTCTGCTTAACTTAGCGCTCAAAGTCATTAAGGTAGAGGATTTGTCCTCATGCTTGAAAACGAGCGATCAGAGTTCGATTCCCTTCTTCAGACGAAGCTCTTCGCACCTTCTCCGAAACCTGGTCTTGTCAAACGCTCCCGCCTGCTGGATCGGCTGAATACATATTTAGTTGGTGAGGGTGTATTCGGACGCAAGCTCACTTTAATCGCCGCGCCGGCCGGCTACGGCAAAACCACGCTTGCCAGCCAATGGCTGCAGACAATCGAAGTGCCTGTCGCCTGGTTGTTGTTGGAGGAAGGAGACAACGATCCCACACGTTTCATGCGTTACCTTATCGCCGCCTTACAGATGGTCTGGCCGGATCTAGGCCGTGAGTCTCAGGCGATTCTGCAGGCACCCCAAAGGCCCCCTGACGAGGTCTTGCTCACGGCGTTGATCAACGATCTGGCTGCCAACCCACAGTTGCTTATGCTTGTGCTCGATGATTACCATGTCATCCAAACCTCTGCGATACATCAAGCCCTGAAATTCTTGGTCGAACATATCCCAGAAACCCTTCACTTGGTGATCGCCACGCGGGAGGATCCGCCGTTGGCAATCCCACGCTTGCAAGCTCGAGGGCAAGCTATGGTCATTCGTCAGGCTGATCTCATCTTCACCGAGGAAGAAGCTGCTGAATTCTTCCGCCAGCAAGCGGACCTTGAGCTTAGCGAAAGAGAAACCGCGGCGTTGACCAGCCGTACCGAAGGTTGGGTGACCGGCTTGCAGTTAGCAGCCCTCTCCATGCGAGGCACAAAAGATCGGACTGAATTCATCCGCTCCTTCACCGGTAGCAACAGGTTCGTGCTCGACTATCTCTTCGAAGAGGTCTTCAGCCAGCAGTCAGAGGAGACCCAGGAGTTCCTCCTGAGGACTGCGGTGCTAG
>JAUWWJ010000458.1 GCA_030616935.1 Planctomycetaceae bacterium | reverse complement strand
GGCGGGGCTGTCCGTCTGGCTTACTGGTATCCCAGACGATCTCGCCCTCAAAACCAGTCAGGCGAGTAATCAGGTTCACCAGTTCTTTGATGCTAATCTCCATGCCAGACCCCAGGTTGACCGGCTCACTCCCGTTGTAACGCTCCGCAGCGAGTAGGATGCCCTCGGCGGCATCCCCGGCATAGAGGAATTCACGCGTCGGGGAGCCGGTGCCCCACACGACGATCTCTTTCCCTCCTCGTTCCTGCGCCTCAACGCATTTGCGAATCAACGCGGGGATGACGTGGGATGTCACCAGGTTGAAATTATCACGCGGGCCGTAGAGGTTAACCGGCAGCAGGTAGATAGCGTTGAATCCATGTTGCTCGCGGTAAGCCTGTGCCTGCACCAACAGCATCTTCTTTGCCAACCCATAAGGCGCGTTGGTCTCCTCCGGGTAGCCTTCCCATAAATTCTCTTCTTTAAATGGAATAGGAGTGAACTTAGGATAAGCGCAGATAGTGCCTATGGCGACGAACTTCTCCACACCCCGCTCCCAAGACTCGTGCATTAGAGGAATACCCATCATCAAGTTCTGGTAAAAAAAATCAGCTGGACGTTCTCGGTTGGCCTCGATTCCACCTGCCAGGGCGGCTAGGTGGATAATCAGGTCCGGCTGGGCTTCATCCAACATGCGCTTTATGTCTTCAAGCAGGGTGAGGTCATAGTCCTCAATGTGTGGGACAAAAATCTCTTCAGCGCCGCGCTCCTCCAGCTTTTCCAAGACAAAGGAGCCCAAAAAGCCAGCCCCACCGGTAACACAAACCCGTTTGTTTTGCCAGAAGTTTTTTGTCATAGGTATGTTGCCTTATTCCTTATAAATTTCATGGAGCAAACTCATTGCACAATGAAATGTGCATTGCGATACCGCTGATCCATCGGATTGTGGATTAAACCTGATTGCAGGGCGAACAAGACCTCCCGCACTCCTTCATCTACCGTGATATGCGTATCAAAACCCAAGTTGTTCTGAACTTTTTCGAAGGAAACGGTAATGTCCCGCATATCTCCACCAAAAGACAGATCCTTATATCTCACGATTGTCTCTGGGAGACGCTTCAGGATCAACGCCACCACCTCATCTTTTGTATGGTTGCACTTCGGGCTTCCCAGATTGTACACCTCGCCGCGAATCTTTTCCTCAGGCGCTTGAAGTCCCAGGATAATGCCCCTGACGACATCACGTACGTGTACAAAAGAACGTGAGTACCCGCGTTGGTATATCAACAACTCGCGCTTCGTGTAAGCTTCCAACACGAATTGGTTGACAATCAGGTCAAATCGGGTTCTGGGCGAAATACCAAATATGGTAGCAAAACGAAAGATCAAGGGTGCACACATTTCATCAGCGTGAGCAAGCAGGTACTGTTCCGCGGCGATTTTAGTTTCAGCGTATAGAGATTGGGGGTTAAGCAGCGAATTTTCTGAAACCGATTTCCCATCTGCCGACACGCCGTAATTGCTATAGCTGGAAGCGAACACAAATCGTTTGACACCCAAATCCACCGACTGATCAAACACATGCTGCGTCGCCTCAACGTTATACCGCCAGGCTACCTGCCGCCCAACAGCCTGGCAAGCTGGAAAACCAACAATACCCGAAAGGTGAACGACAGCCTGGGGATCAGGCCAATCCTTCTTTACTGCATTAGGGATGGTTCGTGGTTCCCAAACGTCGGCTTTTATAAAATGGAAGTTGGGGTGAGGAAAATATGCGACCAACGAATCCCCTCCAAAGATGAGTTCGTCCACTACCGTAACGAAATACCCCTGGCGGATAAACTCACCGGTCAACAACGATCCAATATAGCCTGCGCCGCCAGTGATCAATACATGCTTATCCAAGTTCACCTTCCGCATCCGGCAAACGCAGTAATACTTTTGCACCGCGTACTTCCAATACCGGCACATTGGCATCTTCTACAACCTCGAATCCCAATTCTAGACAACTTAGCTTACAAATATCGAGAATGTCATCCGGGCCCTGCTGCTGGTCATCAAGGCGGACGGCCTTAAATCCTTCAGCGCGCCCCTGCTCGAGCCAGTCTGTGACACGACGCCGGGTATTCCGATAGAGAGGTACCGAGCGTTCGATGTACTCCACTGGGAGGCGAGCGCGCAAAGCGACACCGCTGGGTGTGATGATGTAACGAAGTTTTTTGCGTTGGGCACGCTTGACCTTCACATGCC
>JAUWWJ010000009.1 GCA_030616935.1 Planctomycetaceae bacterium | reverse complement strand
GGTCTTTCTTTTTAGCGAAACGGGCGGTATTATCTTACCAGCCGGACGTGCGGGCAAGGCACAGTCCGATCTGGTGAGCAAAAACGGCACAATCTTTCTTCTCGCTCACGGCTTCCCTAGATGTTCCCATCTATGGTTTTTCTTTTCTTCGTGAGTGGGCTGGAAGAGAAGGGTCGTCGTTCCACCTCGAATATTCTCGTTGTAAAGGTTTCCGGATTTGCTTACGAGAAGGAGAATTCGATGGCTACTGTTCCATACCGGCTCGAAAGTCAGGAAGACTTCGACGAACAAGACTCCGGCTACCCCGATCCATTAGCCGTAGTGGATGCACCATATTCAGACGTTGCTCGAGCAGAAGCTGATTCTGAGCAGGCAACTATTGACGACTCATCCAAACTGAGGAATCGTCGTAGACTAGCCACAAACAAGAAGCAGTCTTCTCAAAGGCCATTCCACAAAATCTCTGAAGTGCGCCAGCGTCAGGGAGTCACTTTGCGAAATGTAGCTCGCCGACTCGGCATGGAAATGGCTGTAATTCGTAAACAAGAAAAGCCCGACAGTGATCTGCGAATTTCAGATCTCCTACGATGGCAACACGTTCTCGACGTACCCCTTTCTGAACTCTTAGAAGATGGCCTAGACCAGTTGTCTGGCCCCGTTTTAGTACGTTCGAGAATGGTAAAATTAATGAAAACAGCGGCTGCTATTCGTGAGCAAGTGGGAGACAATGCGGGCAGCCAACTCGTGTCTCAATTAATTGGTCAAATTCTTGAAATGATGCCTGAACTGGCAGACATTACTCCCTGGCATACAGTCGGTCAGCGCCGCACGCTTGATGATGTTGGTCGAACCGCTCGGGATACCGTGCCAGACGACTTGTTCGGCCGCTAGGATCAACTAACGTACAGAACACGTAATAAATCTCAGACAAAAGGAACACAGCAGAAAAAGATGATTGTTCCAGTGACAAGCCAACTGTACGAGAACAATAGGCATGCCGGGAATGCTTTCTCGTAGCATGCGGTCAGTAGTTTTACAACTAACGTAACTTGCATGAACCCGAAAAGAGCGTGTCCGTTCCAGATAGCAAGTTTTTGGGAATCGGACTATTCTTAACAAGCTGTTCTTCTGGGTAGGGACTGATCATTGCTCGAACAACACCCACTCCATAATCCATATCTAGAGCTTTCACAGTTAGTTCATTTCATGGTGCATAACTTATTTATCAACATGGCTGCCACTGCCCACTTTATTCTCGGATCGAGGAGATTGCAGACGGCAATCCTGCTGCTCTTGTGACGCCAACTACAGCGATACTGAAAAAGCCGTAAAGCGCTGAACCAAGAACCCCCCACGCGGCAACTGCTAACCAGAAATAATCACGGAGCCACACTCGTAAGGGTGGCTCCGAACTCTTTGGAATTTTATGTTGCACAGGCCCACTGCGGTCTGACTGTTTTTTCATATTATCGCGAAACTCATTCCATTCAGCCTGAACATTTGGGCTGTCGAGATCATCCAACCACGAACTGCGAAGCATCCATAAAGCAAAAGGTGGTAGTACCATGAGCAATACCCATCCCACAAACAAACACACCGGTAAGGACTGCAGCATGAGTGACCGGGGCTTTGAATTCTTCTCTTTACGCATGGAATTACCGCTCACTTTTGTTTCAAACTACTTCCTGGATGCATAAAACACGTATTTCACCATCAGTCTACCTAAGTTGTCTACTTGCACTCCTTTACCAGTTCTTTAGAGATAAAACTCCTCTCGTCACCGTTTTTGTTCGTTGCTAAATTTTCTCTCTAAACCAGTAGATCCAGCCCTGCTTTCATCATTATCGTGTTGTATTCCAATTTTTCCCGTGTTGCTCTATCGCAAGTGAGTTTTCTTGCGATGGCTTTGCTTATCTGTCCCACCTTGGCATCTGCACAGAGTGGGTGGCTGCCGACAGGCTGGTTTCCACACGCAAAGACCGACCCTCAAGCAATGTACCCTCTATCTGATCGCAGTGGTCCTTGGCTTGTTTTAGCAACAACCTTCCGTGGTGACGGAGCACGAGATGATGCACGTCGTCTGGTGCAAGAACTTCGATCTGATTACAGCCTTACAGCATATACGCACGAAAAAGCATTTGACTTTACCGGTGAACAGCGGGGACTTGGCCTTAACCCTGACGGTTCACCAAAGAAAATGAGGTATGCAAACTCCACTCAAATCCTTGAAGTGGCTGTAATGGTTGGAGACTTTGCATCCTGTGATGACTCAAGAGCACAAAAAACTCTTTCAAAAATCAAAGGCTTTCGTCCTCAGTCGCTCACGGGCGACAAAGGCAAAAGCCGTGCATTCTCAGACTTTCGTCGTATGCTTGGCCTCGACAAAGCCTCGACAGCTCCCATGAGAATGGCCTTCATGATTCCAAATCCTCTTTTGCCATCTGAATATTTCAATCGACCTCAACTTGATTCTTTTGTAATTGAAATGAATTCAGATGTTAAATATAGCTTGCTCGACTGCCAGGGGCGCTACAGCATTCGTGTGGCTACATTCACCGGAGCTGGGGGGTTCGATCAAGGCGCAATGGATGCTTCACAAGATGATGGTGCAGAAAGTCGATTGATTCAGGCGGCTGAAAATGCGCATCGATTGACCGAAGCATTAAGGAGACAAGGCTGGCAGGCTTGGGAGTTTCATGATCGTGAATCAAGTGTCGTCTGTGTAGGAAGCCTCTCCCAACTTACGATTGAACAGCAAGACGGTTCCCAGCAACCGCACCCAGAGATTATTCGAATAAAGAATGGGCTCGGTCCTGATCCCGCTAAACTTGCAAGCGGAACTATTCTTCCCAAGCGAATCAATGGTATTCTCCTTGATGTCGACCCTCGGCCAATTGATGTACCCCGCAACCCCTTAGGGCAACGCTAAAACTTTCACGGTGGAAAGTCTTTTTCTGCCCTCGTGCTGCATGAAACTCGATGAATTGCCTCTCCTCAATGATGCTTGTTCTTGGCACAACGAATGCGGGCAAACAGCAGGAACTCGCCGCCCTGCTCGAGCCATTTCACATCGAATGCCGTTCATTAAAAGATTTTGCATCTGCTGTACATGTCGCAGAGACGGGAAGCACCTTCGCGGATAACGCTGCCTTGAAAGCCGTCCAACAAGCTAAGGCTCTCAATCACTGGGTCTTAGCAGAGGATAGTGGATTAGTCGTCGAAGCCCTTGATGGATCGCCTGGAGTGTATTCGGCCCGTTTCGCAGGACCAGAGGCAAGTGACGAGGACAACAATGCCCTGCTTATTGAACAACTTGCCGATGTACCGACTTCTCACCGCGTTGCATATTATGCATGTCACGCGACATTAGCTGCACCAGACGGAACAATAAAAGCAATAGCTGAGGGTCGTTGCTACGGCCGAATTGCTAAGTCTGCCCATGGTACAGAAGGGTTCGGATATGATCCTTACTTTATTATTCCGGAATACCACCAGACATTTGGAGAGCTGTCCCCGGCTGTGAAAGGTTTAATAAGTCACCGCGGCCGAGCTATCCGAGCAATCATCCCAATGATTGTGAGCAGTTTCAACATGCATTCGGCTTAATTTTTAATACCTGGTACTGTTGTTGAATGACTGTCTTCTTGCCTATTCATCAATCGGTGAATAATCTCAAGCACCTTCTCCGTACCGTCCATCTGACCCACCACTTTTCCCAACGGAACACGGTACTGATCTAGATTATCAAGAAAACTCTTCACTTGCTCTAAGGTAACATTCTCAAGATATTCAAAGTCACCACAGGCCATTTCTCGAAGAAAAAAACTGTTCATTGCCTGCTCTCCGTGAGCTCTCTCCGGAAGAACAAACATTGGCTTTCCAAGATGCAAGGCTTCTCCTATGAGTTGATTGCCTGCCGCCGAAATAACTGCCCGACAATTCGCGAGATCTTCAACAAACTGATGCTCGTCAATCGGCTGAAAAGAGAGTTGCCCAAACGATTCTCGTTTTCCAAGACCGTACACTTTCACCGGAAGGCCACAATCAGCCAAAATCTCAATCATTGAAAAGGGGGTATGTTTACGCAGATAACTAAGAACGTACCCACCGTCGCGAGGCTCTTTTGAAGTAATTTCGTGACGAAGAAGTGGTCCAACTTGCACTACGTGCTCCCACCCTGAACGAAGTTTTGGCTTAAAAAAAGCAGAGACAATTGTTTCTGAAGCTTCGCTGACATACATCCACACGGCATTCCCAATAAACCACGCGTGCCACTGAAGTATTTGTGGTATCGCATCAAGTTCATAGGCAAGCAAAAAGTGTTGATGGTCAACACTGATTAGAGGAATTCCATAACGCGCCGCAGCTCTTGGCAAGCCCGGCTCGAAATCTGTAATCGCTAACGATACGTTGTGTGTCTCAAGTTCGTTAATTAACTGATCGACTAAATTACCAACTTCACTGGCTTGATATTCCAACCCAGTCTTTATTGTCCGAATGACATCGAGCCGACCACCACTGTACTGAAATGTTATGCCAGGAATTCTGGACACCGTTACCGTTGGATGGCCATCAGCAAACCTGTCTTTAAGAAATTTGTAACCATCATCGTATGAGTAAACACGAATTTCATGAATCCGCTCAAGTCGTTCTATAAGAGAACAGATTCTTGTGGCATGCCCTCGACCTTCGCCGCATAGACTAATTGCTATTGTTGCCATGACTGGTTGATTAAAAAAGAATTTCGGCCCTTATTGGTAAATTGCATCACTTACTAAGTTGACTACAAATTATTGTGTTTTCATTTGCATCTAGCGAATAGCCTAAAACTGTATCGTAATTCCACGTCTTTCACGCTGAAAGCTGTTGCAGAGATCCGAAAACCATGCCACCTTGGTTAAGAACGTCACCATATAGCAGTGATTGCTCGTTCATCTATGTCCGTGTCAGCAAGTCAAACCTCACCGCAAAAGAAGCACGCGATGTGCCTACTAATTGCACTATGGTTCATTTCTGATTCAAATCGAGCTCTTTCAAGGCGCAGAGCCCTGACCCGCTCCAATCCTAGCCAAGAACGTGCAAAAGCCTTTTGAGAAAACCCTCTAACCTTCTCGGACTCTCCAGTTTCCCGTTGTTCTTATGAGTTTCTCTAGGTATCGTCCGACTCCGAATGACATGCTCCTTTTTCAACCAATTATTCGATACTTTTCTCCTGAGCAAACCTATGAAATTTCGTACGTTTTTAATGTTCGTATGCATGATTAGTGTGCCAATGATTGCAATGTTTTCACATAAAATACCAACTGAAATGCGAACAGTTTGCGGAGAGCTACTCATAGCACCAATAAACTATTTCTCTGAAATAATATTTCAACCATCAGTGGCATCGCTCACCAGCCAAAAGACAGCTGCATTCGAAATAGCTCCAAATGTTCCCCTTTTGGCCCATCAAGATTCATATCACGATAGAGCAGATGACCCAAACACCTTGACTGAATCATCTGCATCGCAACATCCACAGCACCTCCCTGCGGCAGAGGCGTCTATCTCTTCCTTGCGAGATCAATTAATCGCTACTGGGGTACGTCGTCTCATTGTCGAGCCAGCAACTGATAGACGAGATTTGTACCACGGAAGCTGCCGGATTGCTGTTGATACTCAAGGCGAACTACAGCGGCTTTTTCATGCCCATGCTTCAACTGAATCTGCAACATTCGAAAAGTTGCTCAAGCAGGTACATCACTGGCAACAACAAGTTCCTGCTCGTGTCACGGCTAAGTCACCAGAAACCTTGTTGTACAAATAACAGTACCTTCTACATGCTCAAAGCCTTTCCCCTGTTCGAGACACCTAATATTTTCACGTCTTAAAGAAGTACGTCTGATGAAACGATTCATTTCTTCTCTGATGCGTAAAAAAGCTAGGCAGGTATTATCGCAGCCACCTCAGCGATCGATCACACGACTTATTAATCGCCTGCAACCAGCTGTTGGCTGTACCAAACCCCATCGTCGGCGTATTACTTTCATTCAAAAACAGTACAGCCGTGAAAAGCCACCGGTCATTGCTTCGTATCTCCGCAGTCACGAACTAGCACAGCTTGAGGCAGCTCTTTTTGTTGCCCGTGAACCACTGCCAATACGACGTCTGGCAAAACTGGCACGGCTTTCTGATGCGACCCGCGCTCGCTCTCTTCTTAAAACACTCAACACTCTATTTGACAAGTCCGGAACAGCCTTTCGTATTGAGCATCTCGCTGGAGGATTTCAACTGATTACCCGGACCCAGTTTGGGCCATGGGTACGAAGAACACTCGATTATTCAGCGGAGAATCGGCTCTCAAACGCTGCAATGGAGACGCTGTCAATAATTGCATATCGCCAACCCGTTACTCGGGCAGAGGTTGAGGCGATTCGGGGTGTTGGCTCGGAAGAGATGCTTCGGCAGCTTCTCGATCGAGACCTTATTGCCATTGGCGGCAGAAGTGACGATTTAGGCCGACCAAATTTTTATATCACAAGCCGTTATTTTCTTCGCATATTCGGTCTTGGCCGAATTGAAGAACTTCCCACCATGGACCCAGAATCTCTACCCGACGAGACCGTAGATTCTGAAAATTAACGACGACTCAGGCAATAATCAGCCTAGTCCTTGCACAGCAACCCTCCCGTTGGCATATTGCCGACTCGTCCTTACATTATTCCCTTTTTAGTGAAACCCTGCCTAAGGGCTACCAAATGGCGTCCGAACCCTTGCTCTTATATAGAGTACGTACGCAAGTTATATTTCAAAAAAGCCGACATCGACTTATCGGAGTACAAATTTCCTGATCAATTTAGTCAACTTCGACCTTTTTAATTTTTAATCGTTAAAAAGGTCTTGGTGAAAGTCCTGATTTTTGTTCAAAATTCAGTGTGGTGTATTCTTCCTCAAATAATATTGTGAATCGACGACTCTAGGAGACGAAGCTGTGGCAATAGTTCTGAATCCAGGTAAGCAACAAGATGAATTTCGTGGCGAGATGTTCTGTTGGAACGAACTCCCTGAATTATTGTTGGTGGATGATTTGTTTGATTTACAAAAAGATTATCTGAGACCTATCCCAACCATCATCTCCGAAGACGAAGAAGATGAAGACTGGGATGATGATGATGATGATGAGTATGAAGAATACGAAGAGGAAGAAGAAGGAGAAGAGTTCGAAGAAGGTGATGACGAATCGGATGAAGAGTCCGACGAAGAAGATGAATATGAAGAAGACGAATATGAAGACGATGAATATGAAGACGATGAAGAAGAAGAGGGAGAAGAGTGGGAAGAAGTTGATGACGAATCAGATGACGAATCAGATGACGAATCAGATGACGAATACGAGTACGAAGAAGAGGAAGACGAAGAAGGAGAAGAGTGGGAAGATGAAGATGAAGAGGAGTGGGAAGAGGAAGATTAACGGTTTATCCATCCCTGTCATCTCTCTGTAACTCCTGCACAAACACCTCCTTAAGGCCCTTACAAGAAAAAAACGTTACTCTGTCCAAGTTAATTCGAGGAACTGTCCTCGTCGTGACACAAGTACACTGATGCCGTCATTACGAGAAACCTCTGACAGCCTCCTCATAAAGTCTTTCTGATCAATAATCGGTGTGCCGTCCATTGCATAAATCCGATCCTTGATCTGCAGGCCACCCCTTTCCGCAGGTGATCCCTTACGAATCGCAACGACTACCGGAGCAGCCGGATTCGCTGGATCATCCCGAATCCCAATACCCCAGCGACCACGACTTCCTATTGGCAAGAATGCTTTTTCTTCGAGTTTTTTTCGAGACGCGTTGGACTCATGAAATGCTGTCTCCCTAAATAAAAACGTATCGTCTGCATTGTTTGCAACTTGAAGGAGCGTTTGAAGGGCAACCTCCAAGACAGGTTCGATGCCCTCAATATTAATCAGGTGAGCATCATCAGACGGACGGTGATAGTCTGGATGCAGTCCCGTGTGAAACATGAGTGTTGGTACTTCTGCCTTCAAAAACGGATAATGATCTGAATCTGGATTAATGTCCCAGTTGAAAATCAGTTCTAATGAATCTTTTTCGTACCGATTATTGGCATGAGTAACCAGTGTCTCGAGACCATTCGCTGAACGCGCACCAAAAATGTTGAGTTGCTTACGACGAAGCCGACCAATCATATCGAGATTTATTGAGAAAATGATTTTCTTGTCCTGAATGCAGTCTGGGCGATTTTTTATGAAGTATTTAGAACCCAGAAGCCCTTGCTCTTCACCATCCCAGAATGCGAGTAAAATTGTACGCCGGCACGAATCAGATAATTCGGCAAGTGTCTCTGCTATTTTGATCAACCCAGCCACACCCGATGCATTGTCGTCAGCACCATTATGAACATATCCAAATGGACCAAAGCTATTCCGTTTGTTCCCATATCCCACATGATCGTAGTGTGCTCCGACAACGATAATTTCACTTTGTAATACTGGGTCACTACCTGGGATCATTACCAGAACATTCCGAAGTGTTCCAAATCGTGTTGGAAACGACTGGAAATAACTCTTTTCAGCACCAGCCGGGACGAGTCCAAGCGGCATAATCTCTCGCTCAATGTAACTACTAGCGGCTCGCCCACCCCGACGGCCACCCTCACGACCTTCGAACGCATCATCCGCAAGCACTTGGATATGGTCTGCCACGTCACTCGCATCAACAATAATTCCTGGTTCAGTGCCTGAAACGGTTTTTTCGAATACTACTTGACTGCCAAACAGCGAAATCACACAAACCAAAAGATGGTTCATATAGTGTCGGCAAATTGTAAAACCAGGCATTTCCATGCGGCCTCTTCAGTACCTCCTTGCAAGTAATCTGCTAGTGCCTCAGAATGACTTGCTCGGACATTCTCGTCTAGAGGAACTCGATAGTACCGAGTTTTCCCATCAAGGAGAGGTGGCAGAGTGGTCGAATGCGCGTCTTTGCTAAAGACGTGACCGGTCAAAAGCTGGTCCACGGGTTCGAATCCCGTCCTCTCCGTTTTTTAACCTGCACGGCATGACGTATATCGTACGACACATCTGACGTTTTTATTAAAAACCAGAGCCGACCTGGCACAATTCGTTCTTTAGTTTTGTTCACGCGATATCTCTGGAGTGCATCACAACAATTTCCCAAAGACTGAATTCAGATATTCGACGCCAAGGCAAAATATCGATTATGTAGGATACGCTCTTTCCGTCATATGCATCGTGTAACTTAGCTTCCATAGACCATTTTTGCTCGTCAACTTCTGTCTGAAAATTTGTTCTTGAAATTTTTGCATGCCGCGCACACGACGAATGTTATTCATCCCGATCATAATTTGCACCTCCGTCTACATGGGCATCTGTGCCTTCTTTTTCTTTACACAACGCTCTTTCATTTACTTTCCTCGTCAGCAACAAAATCACACTGTCGATCAAATACAGGTGAACACTGGTCAGTCTGTCGTCAGGCTTTCAGTAAGCAATCCGAAGAGTACACGAGCCATCCTCTACTTTGGTGGTAATGCTGAAGATGTATCATTGTCTCTGCCTGAATATGCAAGAAGGATTTCAGGTGTTGCCATCTACATGGTGCATTACCGAGGGTACGGTGGCAGTACAGGTAGTCCCTCAGAAACTGGCCTGCGGCACGACGCATTAGCCATTTACAGGCACCTCAAGGACAAGCATTCCGACGTTCTGGTTATGGGTCGCAGTCTGGGAACGAGCCTCGCAATCGGGGTGGCTGCGCAGTTTGAGCCAAAGGGACTTCTTCTCATCACACCGTTTGATAGCATTCAGGCAATTGCCCAACGCATTGCACCATTCCTACCAATACGACTACTACTCAGTGATCCGTACCACTCAATTGATCTGGTATCAGACATTCAATGTCCGACGCTTGTTCTGGCCGCTTCTGATGATGAAATAATTCCGAAAGAAAACACGTTGCGGTTAGTAAAAAAATTTCATTCAGAGACCGCAACGCTCCAAGTTATTCCAGAAACTGACCACAACTCAATTTCTAACTGTGCCCTTTACTGGTCAAGTGTCTGTCACTTTATAGAGAACAGTTTCGATACGCCCTAAGAACTAATTCTCAGTTTCCAGGGCACGCATCAAAAATGTATGGAGAAAAGTTTTCGTGTCGTACATCAACAAAATTGACTATTCTTCCTCTGGATCTGTCTTGCTTCTTCTTTGAGGAGTTGATGACTCCTCACGACGGAACACCGCTACGACATCTTCAATAGGAACGACATAAAGAAGATTATCTTGTTCAAAATCTACTGGTATCGAATTGCGTGGATGGAACAAAACTTTGTCATATTTTTCTATCGGAAAGTCGGCATCTCGTTCGATTTGAAGGCTAACCTCGACAACCCTGCCTGTAATCGTTGGAATTTCCGCCTGATCTGGCAGGACAATACCTCCGCGAGTCTGATTTCTGCTCTCGTCTTTCCGAATCAGAACGCGCATGCCTAATGGTTCTACAAAATCATTGCCCCGCATCGATCTATACACCTCTCTTGTTGCGAACACTTCGCCTGACCAACATCAACAATTTCAACACCGAATCACCAGTAGTTTGACCTGCCAAAGGGCATTCGGCTAGGGACGGCTTCAAAGAACGCCAACCAGAACGAAAACTTATGTATACTGTTGCCTAATCTTCGTGATTATAGAGAGGTTTGTGCCCCCACTAATCAACAGCTATGTCCTTCCAGCCGCAATCGAAACCCCTTCTCTTGGTTCTTTCGAAGGTTTCCTGACAGTAAGGATTGTCCTTGGGTTCTCCTGATACTTCCAGAATGCGTATAAATCACAGGCGTGGTGACCTGGTTGTCATTGCGAACAGACTGCCTGTACATCGCACATCTCCCGAAAGTCCATGGGAAACAAGTCCCGGTGGCCTCGTCTCGGCACTAATGCCCATTTTACGAGAAAATAAGGGAGTATGGATCGGTTGGGCAGGCAGTTCTGAAACAGACTGCAGCCCTTTCGAGCATGATGGACTTTACAACGTCCCCCTCCATCTTTCGAGCAAGGAAGTCAGTGATTACTACGAAGGTTTTTCAAATAGCACCCTCTGGCCGCTTTATCACGACGCATGCCAAACCCCTCAATACGATCGCCAATGGTGGGCTCCCTACGTAGCAATCAATCAACGCTTTGCTGAATATGCTGCCCGAGAAACGGCGCCCAATGGTCATGTACTGGTTCAGGACTATCATCTTCAGCTAGTGCCAGGAATGCTTCGTGAACTCCGCCCTGATGTTCGCATTGGTTTTTTTCTTCATATTCCTTTCCCACCAGTTGAACTTTTTGCTCAGTTACCTTGGAGAAAACGAATTCTGGAAGGCATGCTGGGTGCGGATGTTATTGGTTTCCAAACACGGCATGGGGCACAGAATTTTGTTCGACTTGTAAATCGCTACACGTCACACCGTGGAAGTGGCCAAGCAGTCAACGTTGACGGAAGAAGAGTACTTGCGAAGGAATACCCGATATCAATTGATTACGACAGGATCGAAGCACTCGCCAACGATCCCAAGATTATTGAGCATGCAAAAGCTATCCGGTCAGATCTTGGGGAAAATCGGACCATCATGCTTGGCGTTGACCGCCTTGACTACACAAAGGGAATTGATCAGCGATTACGTGCGGTATATGAGATTTTTGATAAAGGAAACCATACCGTAGATGACCTTGTGTTGGTTCAAGTGAGTGTTCCGTCTCGTGAAAGTGTTGATGAGTACATTGAAGTACGGGATCGAATTGAAAAACTTGTTGGCCATATTAATGGTGAATTTGGAACCGTAGGGGCAGTGCCCGTACATTACCTTCGAAGAAGTCTTCCCATAGAAGAATTAGTCGCTTATTACTTAGCTGCTGATGTCATGCTTGTAACGCCTTTTCGTGACGGAATGAATCTTGTCGCAAAAGAATACGTAGCGAGTAGAAAAAATGAGAATGGCGTCTTGGTTCTGTCTGAATTCACTGGATCAGCAGTTGAACTTGATCGGGCAGTTTTGGTTAATCCACATGATATCGATGGCATGGCTGCCACTATCGAACAGGCGATCACAATGCCTCGTCAGGAACAGACTCGACGCATGCGAAGCCTGCGACAACGAGTTCGTAAGCGAACTGTCTACACCTGGGCATCAGACTTTACGCACGCCCTTGAGGCAGAACAGCCGCCCCCTTCGTCGACAAATATGCAATTACCTATTGATACCCCCTCTCCCTGATTACCATCTTGGAATTTACCCCATTGGAGATGACTCTTGACCGGGAACGAACTAGGCACAACACACATCATGGAAGATGATCTTGACCAGGCCCTTGAGGCGATCGCACGAGTACCGATATTACTCGTAGCTACTGATTATGACGGTACGTTATCGCCTATTGTTGATAATCCAGAAGAGGCGAAGCCCGTGCGAGAATCAATCATCGCACTTCGAGCGCTTGCCACACTATCAGGGACACACTGCGCCGTTATTTCCGGTCGATCACTTTCGGACCTTGCCAACCTAAGTTCTCTTGATGGACAGATCATGCTTGTTGGCTCTCATGGCAGTGAGTTCGATCAGGATTTTGTACGTACGCTTACGGATGAACAGGTTTTACTACGACAGCGAGTGCTTGATGAGATGCATCGTATCGCTGCTCAGGATGAGCGATTTCATATCGAAACGAAGCCCGCATCGATTGCTTTTCATTACCGTAATGTTGCAAACGAAAAAGCTGAAAAGGCTGTGAATGAACTTCTTGCAGGGGCCGCAACGTGGGATGACGTACGCGTTAAGTCAGGCAAGAAAGTTATTGAATTAGCTGTTGTGCATACATCAAAAGGAGACTGCATTGATGCTCTACGACATCGTGTGGGGGCAACTGCAGTGGTCTACTTTGGTGATGACATAACTGACGAGGATGCGTTTGTCAGGCTGCATGGTCCAGATGTATCTGTAAAAGTTGGAACTGGAGAAAGTGCTGCAACATTTCGAATTCATGACCCGACTGAAGTTGCAAGAAGACTGGCTCGGTTAGCGAGTGCACGAGAGGCATTTCTAGCTGGTGCGGATGCCATACCAATAGAACGGCACGCTTTGCTCTCTGATGGACGAGTCATGGCGCTTGTCTCTCCTGGTGCAAAAATTAGTTGGATGTGTGCTCCTCGTGTCGATGGGCCAGCATTATTCTCTGAGTTACTCGGTGGTCCGGCGGCAGGGCACTTTACAATCGAGCCATCTCAGCCTGACAACAACCCTCAGCAACAATACGATGGCACTTCTCTTGTATTGAAAACAACTTGGCCCCGCTTAACGGTAACCGACTTCTTGGATTGCTCTGCGGGAAAACCCACACAACGTGCTGGCCGAACTGACTTAATTCGGCAAATTGAAGGGCGTGGTGAAGTTCGTATTACATTTGCACCGAGACTCGATTTCGGAAGGCTTCCCACTCGACTGGTCATTCGTGATGGTGGGCTTGAAATTGATGATACGATCGATCCGATTGTTCTACGGGCACCTGGCGTTGAATGGGAACTTCTGGACGAGGGCTCTCACCAAACTGCTGTTGGTAAAGTCACTCTGCGAGGTGAACCACTACGGCTTGAGCTACGCTACGGCACAGGCTCACTACGTGAACAACAGACTCTGCCACCTCAAGAACGGTACCGACGCACGAAGTTATATTGGGAATCATGGGCAGATCGATTGGTCTTACCAAAGCGCGAAGGTCCACTCGTTCGCCGCAGTGCGCTGGTCCTGAAGGGACTGTGCTATGGGCCGACCGGTGGGATCGTAGCCGCGGCAACAACAAGCCTCCCCGAACACCTCGGAGG
>JAUWWJ010000527.1 GCA_030616935.1 Planctomycetaceae bacterium | reverse complement strand
GCAAAAATTGAGAATATGAATCCACTCTGGAGTGTGAAAGACCGAATCGCCTGCGCAATGATTGATGCTGCTGAACACGACGGGAAACTTGATCCAGACACAGTTGTGATTGAACCGACAAGTGGCAACACAGGCATTGGCCTTGCCTATGTGTGTGCAGCTCGTGGCTACAAACTCCGTGTCACCATGCCTGAGAGCATGAGCCTTGAACGTCGTCGGATGCTCAAAGCGCTCGGAGCCGAACTCGTCCTGACGCCGGCTGCGGAAGGCATGCCAGGTGCCGTTCGGCAGGCAGAAGATATCACAAGTTCAAGCAGTCAATTTTTCATGCCTCAACAATTCAAAAATCCAGCTAATCCAGATGTTCATCGAAAAACAACTGCGGAAGAAATTTGGGCTGACACAGATGGCCAGGTTGACATCATCGTGTGCGGAGTCGGTACCGGTGGCACCATTACTGGCTGTGGCGAAGCGCTCAAAGCAAAAAAACCTGAAATCCGTGTTGTTGCTGTTGAACCACTTAATAGTCCAGTCATCTCTCAGCAATTGGCTGGGGAAGTGATTAAGCCAGGTAAACATATGATTCAGGGCATTGGTGCTGGCTTTATACCCGACATTCTCAATCTCGACATCATTGACGAAGTTGTGAAAGTCGATGACGAAGATGCCATGGAAACTGCTCGTCAACTTGCAAAACGTGAGGGTTTGATGTGTGGTATCAGCTGTGGTGCCGCCGCATGGGGTGCTCTAGAGGTAGCTAAACGGCCTGAGAATGCTGGAAAGATGGTTGTGGTTGTCCTGCCTGACCTCGGCGAACGATATCTCTCGACACGCCTTTTCCCGGAGTAAGCGGGGCCTCATCGCATGCAGATAAGGACGCCGTCTCTTGCCTCCTGAATGGTGGCTGGTAGCATCATTAGCCTCAGAATTTGGTTCTGAAACGAGTCACTCGCCCGAGTGGCGGAATTGGCAGACGCGCAAGATTCAGATTCTTGTCCAGGCAACTGGGTGGAGGTTCAAATCCTCTCTCGGGCATTCCCCTTGATAGTGCGTGGCAGTTTCATTTCCTACAACAAGGCGTATCATTTGATTCACTACTAATCATGAATACATTGCTGTGATACTATTTCGCTGTAAGTATTTTAATTTTCACGCTCATGCAATGCGATGCGTTTCCACAGAGAGTGCTTAAATACGCAAATACACAGGGCCTCTAACTCAATTGGTTAGAGTAGCGGTCTTTTAAACCGTTTGTTCCGGGTTCGAGTCCCGGGGGGCCCACTTTTCATTTCCAGAACGTTCCGTTTACGGACCCGCTCAACACGCTCTTGGGGGAAAATCCCTTTCTCCGTAATTCTCGAATCATGAGCCCATTCGTTCGTTTGGCTAATCGCTTCGAATCCGGACCGATAATCAGATTCGTGTGAAAGAACTGCGGAGGGTCCCAGCCAAGTGCTTCATACAAGAGAAGTTGTCTCGCGGTGCTCGTCAGAAGATCTT
>JAUWWJ010000081.1 GCA_030616935.1 Planctomycetaceae bacterium | reverse complement strand
GATTCACCACCGTGGCATCGCTCGATGATGGATGGATTTGCAGTTATTTCCAGCGACTTTGCTCTCGCTGAGGATGATAAGCAGATTGTGACACTTGATGTTGTTGCTGAAATTGGTGCCGGTGAAACAACGGCAATCATTCTCAAGGAAGGGCAGTGCGTTCGGATCATGACAGGTGCTCCGATACCCATAGGGGCAGATGCTGTTGTCCCAATTGAGCGAGTCATTACAGGAAGTTCAAATGGTCATGCGAGCGAAAACGTTTCTTTACATGATCCTCACTTCCGTTCTGGCCAACACGTAAGTAAAAAAGCCAGTTTTTTCCACAAAGGCCAGACAGTTATCAACAGTGGTCTTGAGTTAGAGCCGGTTCACATAGGCCTTGCTGCTGAAGTAGGCGCCTCCCATGTAACAGTCAATGCACCTTCTCGTGTGTCAATTATTACAACTGGAAACGAACTCGTTTCCGATGGTCAAATTCCAGGAAAAGGTCAAATTCGTAACACGAATGAACCCATGCTTGCCGCTGCAGTGGCACGTTGCGGTGCAGAGCCGATTCCGATGGATATTGCCAAAGATCACGCAGAGTCACTGAGGGCATTAATTGCTCAAGGGCTTGCAGCTGATCTCCTTCTTCTTTCAGGAGGCGTCTCTGCCGGAGATTACGACCTTGTACCAAGAACGCTTGAAAAGATGGGCGTCAAAAGTATTTTTCATAAAGTTTGTATAAAGCCTGGAAAGCCAATATGGTTTGGGGTTTTTCAACGACCGGAGGCATCACCAACACTTGTCTTTGGTCTTCCAGGTAATCCTGTAAGTGCCCTGGTTTGTTTTGAGCTGTTTGTTCGACCAGCACTGGGAGTTCTATCTGGTCATTCACCCAAGATGCAGAGAGGCCCGCAACACACAGCAAAATTGGTTGGTTCAGCGAGGGGCAATCGGGACCGCCCCGTATATCATCCCTGTCGTCTCGAACTGGCTGAGGGTAGTTTGCTAGCTGAAGCATTGCCGTGGGGTGGGTCAGCCGACTTACTTGGGCTCTCTCGCGCGACTGGGCTCCTCGTGTTACCAAAAAATTGTGGAGATTATCACGAAGGCGACGTGGTAGAAGTTATCCCCCTCGTTTCACGATTCCGTTACAAGTCCGAGTGAAGCTAGTTTTGCAAAGCACTCATCTCGTTCCCGACATCGCTCCAGAGATACCCATGATTCATCTTGAGCTGTATTGAAATCTTCACGAGAAGCCGGTAGTGCAGTAACGCCTGATGCCAAACGCTGAATAACGCCACGGTCGAGACGAGTGAGTCGCATCGCTTCAACTCGATAGTCTAAAAATGCTTCCCAGCAGAGAGGGAAAAGTTTTGCAATAATTTCGTTTCCAATAGTTTCCGCGTACCGTCGAATTTCAAGTTGTGCGTGGCTATCCATTCGTAGCGCAAGGAAATGGAGAAGATTATGCAGGTCTATTTTCCAATACGCTTCTGTATACGTTGACAGCGGCAAATCCTTGCGTGCTTGCTCACGAGCTATACCAGCTTGCAGTCTTTCTTCATATACCCGCCGAGCAAGGCTCTGTAATTCTTGTTCAGATTGAGTCAGAGGATGTCCATCATTGTTCGTGAGGAATCCATCCGACCCCTGCCGGTTCGATGCTGCCTGGCTTCTCCAGCCATCGTTTCCTGTCGCCTGCATTGAATCGATTGCAAGTGAGTATCGGGTTGAGTATTCGTTGATATTTGCTGTCCGATGCCGAACCCACTGTCGCCAGCAATCCATTGGAACTCGTACAAGAAATTTTACCTCGGCCATCTCAAAAGGTGTTGTGTGAGCATGCCTTAGGAGATAACGAATCAGTTGCCGATCATCACTTACTTTCCTGGTGCCTTCACCGTAACTGACTCTCGCAGCTTGTACGACAGAGGCGTCATTCCCCATCACATCAACTAGCGTCACAAATCCATCATCAAGAACAGGAAATTTTTGCCACCGAAGGGTATCCAGTGAAGGTGTAGTTTGTACTGCTGATTGATCGGATGCCATGAATGTACCTTTGTGCAACGAATGAAATGTAACCACAGGATGAACTTCTCTGGCGATCACTGCAACCGTTGGCCGTGCTGCAAGTCAATCACGCCATTCTGGTTTACCAATTCAACTAAAGAAGTTCTCACCATAAAGGTTTGTTGGCGGACAGGTGGTGACAGTGATATCGCCATTGACTCGTGTTTGACATGCAAGCCGCATGGTCTCTTCGTTCCCAATGTAGGCCATAGAAACACCCATGCGGGCTTTTTCAAGGAGTCCTCTTGGGCTCGTGTTTTCCATCCCTTTGGTGATGAGCACTCGACAACTTCCACAAGACCCCATGCCGTGGCAGTTGAGGACTTTGTGAACTCCCGGGTAAAGTGAGACTCCTGCAGCGAGTGCCTCTTTACGAAGGTTGGCACCTTCAGGAACTTGAATTTCTTTTTTCTCTGTAGCAAAGGTAATTGTTGGCATAGGATTCTCTCGATAGGAAGGCCTTTGTTTCCCGATACTGTAGTCATCTGGGCCGTTTGCTTCCAGCGCGGCCAAACTAATCCCGGAGGAATGGGTGAATGGCCGAATTATCACGATATCAGCGTCAAGTCGTCAAAAACTATTATGAGAACCTCGATACAGCACTTGTGCAGCGACTTGGCGAGCAGGTTACAGACCTTTATCTTGCTGAGGGTAAAAAACGAACAAAACTCTGGGTATCTATTGAAAAATCCCTAGAGAAACTTGAGGTTCCCAAATCAAGAATTGATCGAGTTGTTGCCTCTGATGATGCACAGCAACTAGCGACACTCCTGCAAGAATTATGGGGCTAAATCCTCAAGAATTGGGCTGTTCGTTGAGCAGTAGATAGTTGAGGAAAAGGAATCGATTTTTCTATTCGATTTGATTTCGGGTACAAATGACATAGTGATTCCATACGGCTTTCTCGATAGATGGTATTCCCATGAAACAGGTTGTTGTCATTGTGAAGCCATTTCTGGCAGAGCGTGTTCTTGAAACTGTGGCCGAATTGGAAGTAGATGCCCTCGCTGTGCATGAGGTGAAAGGATACGGGCGTCAGAAAAGTTATCTCGACGCGACGACTGAACAGGATCGCTCGCTCGCCTTTCTTCCCAAGGTTGAAATTCAGTGCTGGGTCGAAGACTCTCAGATTGACCACTTCGTTGATAAGGTGAGTCAGGTTGCACGCACAGGAAGAATAGGTGATGGGAAACTATTTATTCTTCCTGTCTCCCGAATTAGTGAATGAAGATGCCTGTCGCATACCAGATGCTATTTTTGCCTCGTTGTATGTCATAGCCAAATGCGGAGTGCTCGGTTGAGACTGCCCGCCAATGCCCCGGTGATTGCCGCCAGCAAGAAACGCAGTCTATGCAGGAATCAAGCAGGTCTTGATCCGGCCAGCTTTCCGCACAGACCTCAGTTGCTGGTCCACGATGTTGGCTAAGTCGTTGTGATCGCAGGCCCCATCCATGATGACCTTGCCTTTGCAGTTGTGCTTGATGAGCGGAATGTGCAGCCGCCGCTTCGCATAGCTTTTTGTCACAACTTCCATCAGTACTTTTTGGAGCATCGGCATGCCGTCGCACTGCAAAAATCATCGATCGTTGTGTTAATGAACCGGCGGGTAACCGTGCGAGTAAAGAAAGGTCATGTGGGACAAATTGATAGTACTTTCCATTCCGTCTTGGTAAGACTGAAACCACGTGCCCTTTCATTGGTTTATGAGCATAATCAAGAACAAAGATACCGGGCCCTCCGCGAATTTCTTTCGGAGGAGTTAACGGAATCGGCAGGTTTGAACGTTCATTGAAATCAAGTTGACAAAATACCTATGGAGTCCCCGACTCTGTAAAAAGCTTTCTGACGGAGGGCTTCTGGAGTTGTTGGTTCACTTCATCGTCACCAGCAGTTGTATTTTCAGCACGAATTGATATCAAAAGCATCGCCGATTTCTTTGCAGCAATTCGTGTGGCATCTGTGTAGTTCGATACATCAACGATCTGCTGACACCGTGAGGAATAAGACGGGTTATTCTGATTTTTATCTGCAAAACACTTCCCGTTTGCCACGCATGCGAGGAATATCGTGGCGGTGAGGAGCGTAAAAGAAAGAATGTGTCTTGGCATGGTGCGTTGTGGTCGATGGCTGAAAAAGCCATGTAAATAAATAAAATTTACGTCTCTGCTTAAGATATTATTGAATCTCTCTGCTGAGAATCCGGCAATAGCGGCACCCTTAAAATTAGAAAAATAGCGTGGAACTCAACGATTTTGACCTTACGAGGAAGAATTGGGGCTCAGAGCCGCGGATTAATTAATCGAGGCTGCTGTGGAGTTACAGCCACTAAAATCGTTAGACTTCGCGTAATCGTTTCTGTTTCCGTACCTTTGCAGTCAGGTCAATGTAATGCTCCGTCACGTTGCCGTACTTTTTGTTGTCCTTTTACCTGTGTCAGCATTCTTGGAATCTGCAACGGAGCAGATATCGCTGACTTTCGTAAACAACCACTTGGCGAAGTTCCACCATTTCAAAAACCAGATGAAGATGCTCTTGTCGAAGCATCCGCTCATCTTCGTAATTCACTTAAGCCATTAGATGAACTGTTGTCTGAAAGCGAAAGTGGTGTTGATTGGCGGGACTATCTTGATTGGTCATCGCTTGAGGCCCAAGCAGCCGCAGGGCAAAACCTTGATGTGAGTGTTTTGCTTAAGCTTTATCGCCGATTCAATGCGAATGAAAATGGACTGGAGATGTATCAATTTGTCACAGTGCGTCGAGCACTTGCTGCTGCCATTGAAGTTGCTGTAGCGGCGACCAATGATCAAGCTGCTGAAACATATACAAAAAGAATTCAGAAACTTGGCGACTTGGTCAGGAAAGCAGCGAAGGACAAAACCCCAAAGTCCCTTGACGGCGTCGGCCCTCTCCTGGCTCGGTTAGTAGAGTCTCGTTAGGCGCCTGGTCTTGTCACTAGGATACGGAGTGCAGTTGACCGTCCGAATCTTTTTATGAGTGTGAACGAAAGTCTTCTATCATCAGCTGTCAATCGTGTCGTGGATCGCACGTCTCCTGTAAATGAAGTCGTGCTCGGAACGCCAGTTCGTGGAACTTGTCATACGAGCGGAACGGTACTCCTCGATTTTCTTCCCTCTTCCCAGCGAGCGGTGACACAGTTGTCGTTTCAGGCGACGAATCTAGCGAATACTCGGAGTACGAAGGGACCGGTTACGGTGTGCTCCGAAGGAGTGACTGAATTATGGGCTCAGAAGCGGATTTATATCGACGATGAGCGTGTGTGGGCCGATCCAACTGTTGCATCTGCTTCGACAAGAACACGCATGACAGGAATTGGTATCAAAAGCCGATTTGGAAAGAATTTTATTCGTCGTGTTGCGTCAAAGAAAGTGTCTCAGATGAAACCAAAAATTGAAGCAATTAGTGAAAGACGTGCTCAGGAAAGGGTCCGTCGGGAATTTGAGGCTGAGACGGCGGAGGCAATCGGTCAGGCATCACAAGATTACGAGCATAAGTTCCGTCGGCCGTTAAAGGCTCGTGGTTGGTATCCGGAATTACTTCGGATGAGCACGACAAATGAAAAACTTAGTGTTGTTGGTCGAAAAGCACTTCGTGATCAAATTGCAGCATTCACGAATCCGCCTGAAGTCGATGACGATGCAATTCTTTCAGTTCGCGTGCACGAGACACTCGTTAATAATGCTAGTGAGATTACCCTTGCAGGCCGAACAATTACTCAAGAATTCGTCGAAGAGCAATTAAAAGAGCGGGATGGTGAATTGCCGGAATCATTGACGAGTGACCCTGATCAGCCGCCGTGGTCCATCACCTTTGCAAAAAAAAGGCCTGTGGAAATTAATTCAAACGACGGAAGTTTCAGGCTTACAATTCGTGGTAGTCGGTATACGTCAGGTGATCGATCATTTCCTGCAATGGATATCTGGGTTGCATATAAAATTGATACGTCAGCTGAAAAAATCCGCCTTGTTCGAAATGGTGATGTCCAGATTTATCCTCCGGGATTTGTTCCGGGTGGTGATAAAAAGCTGAGCGTTTCTGAGACCTCATTGCGCAGAATTCTTCAAAAACGTTTTGGGAAGGTTTTCAAAGAGGTTGTTGATATTGAGTCGCTTGAACTCCCTGACCAACTTGCATCTGCCGGCCCATTACCAATGGAACAACTCGAAGCCCGTAAAGACGGGTGGATGGCGATTGGGTGGCGAGAAAAAGATGAGAACTCAACGGGGGATCATGATTCAGTAGCGGGACTGGAAGGACCACTTCAGTTTGTAAGTCAACAATAAAGACGATTACTCAACTGAACGAATCATCTTAGTGAGGCGATTGGCCTCGGTGATTGCATCATCAATAGGCATCCCCTGAGGAACGCCAGGCCGACTGTGGCCCGCAGCTGCAATATAAGCATTGCGAAGTATCTCGAGCCTTTGTGTGACATGGGACAAGAGGTGCTGAGCCTGTTGGGTGTCCCATGTTCTGGGAACGCCTAGGTCATCCAGTACGGCTCGACAGATCGCCCAATGCCCTTCACGTCCGGGATGAACGGTGTCTGGGGCAAAAACAAATGCAGGATTCGAAACCCGGTTCAGTTCAAGCGATTCTTTCATTGGGCTATGAATATCTATGACGATCCATCCATTTTGTCGCTTTGAAAGCAACCATTTGGAATATTCTTCAAGGACGGCATCATAGTCGGTTGAGCCTGCTGGCCCATGCTTGTCCGGGCGTTGATCGTAGACAGGCGGGGTGAGGTGAATAATCTGAGCCCCAGCGCCTTCTACTTTTTCATGAAGGCGAGTAATACCTTCTCGAAACTTGTTCAATCGTTCAGTGTCAAAAGGCTGGTAGATGCCGCAGTTCATGCCATAACAGGCGAGTACAACGTTGGGCCTACTGATCCTCAGTACCCGGTCCAGGCGTTCATGCAAATCTGGCCGTG
>JAUWWJ010000417.1 GCA_030616935.1 Planctomycetaceae bacterium | reverse complement strand
GCAGCCCAGAATCCATTGCAAATAACTCAAGGCATTCATCTGCTCGTATCATCAGCCATGTTGTGTTGCCGTCTGGCACGAAGCCAATGAGTTGTTGAGTTAGGGGCGAGTCCGTCGTTGACGAGGACTCTGCAAAAGATACTTTGCCAGACTGAACGGGGAGGAGTCCGGCGATAGTTTCAAGGAGCGTAGTTTTACCTGATCCGCTGGGTCCGATGACAGCAACAGATTGCCCGGGGTAAATTGTGTGAGTGACTTGATCTAATGCAATGACGCCCTGTCGCTGGACAGTAACTTGTTCAAGCGAAATCATTGTTTCCCTGTATTCGGAACGCCATTGTCTTTGAGCCGTTGAATTGTCATCTCGATTGCTACGATGAGCCCTTTGGCTTTGTTAAGAGTCTCTTCAAATTCCTTCTCAGGTTGACTGTCTGCAACAATTCCGGCTCCCGACTGAACATGGGCATTGCCTTGAGTGATGACGATCGTACGGAGAGCGATACAGGTGTCCATCGATCCACAAAAATCAATATAGCCAACAGCTCCAGCATAGGGGCCTCGCTTGTTCGGCTCGAGTTCATCAATGATTTCCATTGCACGAATCTTCGGCGCTCCAGATACGGTGCCAGCGGGCAAGCACGCCCGAAGTGCGTCGAAAGCAGTAGCCTCAGGTCGGAGTTTGCCATTGACGTTGCTCGTTATGTGCATGACGTGGCTATACCGTTCAATGGTCATGATGTCACTGAGTTCGACAGAGCCAAGTTCTGAGACTCGTCCGATATCATTTCGACCGAGATCAATGAGCATGACATGCTCAGCACGTTCTTTTGGGTCTGCTAGGAGCCCATCTGCAAGTTCAACATCTTCTTCAGGGGTTGCTCCGCGCGGCCGAGTGCCTGCGAGAGGCCTTACTGTGACTTTTCTGTCCATAACGCGAACCATAATCTCGGGTGAACTCCCAACGAGTGTTGCCGATGGTGTGCGGAGGCAGAACATGAACGGACTCGGGTTGACAACACGAAGTGTTCGATAGAGTTCAAGCGGTGAGTCATCAAATGGTATTGAGAGCCGACGGCTTAGCACTACCTGAAAGATGTCACCAGCATGAATGTAGTCGACCGCTTTCTCAACAGCTTCTAAATAGTCGTCACGACTTCGATTAGCAGTGATGGTCTCCTGTGTCATTTGGCTTGGGCTGTTGAGTGAACTTATGTCATGAAGAGGTGGCCAAGCACAATCCTGCCTGAGCTTTTCGATGGTCTGATTCACGCACATCTTTGCAGATTCATAAGCGGATTTGATGGCCTCGGGTGATTTCGCAGTGGGTTTTGCTAAGGCGACGACGTCGATAGATTTTGAAACATGATCAAAGACAACGAGTTGATCGTAAAGTGCAAAATAGATGTCAGGTAAGCCAAGGTCATCCGGAGGTATATGTGGAAGATGCTCTGCATAACGAATGGCATCGTACGCCGCATAGCCAATTGCTCCGCTCGTAAAGGGTGGCAGTTCATCGAGACGGGCTGGTCTGAACTGTTCCATTTGCCTCTCGAGTTCGGCTAATGGATCGTCGACCTGCAGTTTCTCATCTGGCAGCCCTTTGCGTCGAATTGTTATGTTTGGACCGTGGGCCTCAAATTGCAGGAACGGTTCGGACCCGAGGAAACTGTATCGCCCCACTTTTTCCCCCCCAATAACGCTTTCAAAGAGGCATCCATCTGATTCAGTATCGATTCGAGCAAAAGCCGATAGGGGAGTTAGGGTGTCGGCAAAAATGCGTCGACAGACCGGAATAAGAGTTTCGCGTTGTGCTAACTCCGAGAAATGCTTGAAGTTCGGGAAATGGTTCATGGGGGCAGCGGCTAATTTATTTCCACAAATTTTCAGTACGGTCTTTGGTCCTATTTGGGACTATGGCTTAGCTGGAGTCAATGGGGAGCAAGATTGCTTCATATGGTCCTAATTGCTCTCTTCGAGAACCACCTTTGATGTGAGCGAGTTTTATATGCTGAAATAGCTGTTTTAGGGTGGAGTTTCTATGATTGCAGTCCGTCCCTTTCTGCCAAGGGGCTGCTCATTTAGTTTTCGAGATCGTCTCGCTCGAGGATTGGATGTTGGAGTGATTCGGCTCCACTGTGTTATTTCAACGAATTTTAGGTTGGAATAGTGATACTTTTCGCAGTTTGTACAAGTTGTTAGCTTTTGTAAGAAAGCATTATTTTAAGAGTGTTAGTGTGCTTTACACTGAGTACAGGTACCATTGTTTTAAGCAATGGCAAAAGGTTTTCGGTATCGTGTGAGGATAACTTTCAGATATCGTTGCTGGTAATAAGGAAGATTTCTGAGGGGCGATATTATGCAGTGTCAGCAGTGCGACAAACAGGCGATGTTTCACATTACAGAACTTGAGGCCGGCGAAGTTCGAGAACTACACCTATGTGAAGATCATGCGCGGGTATATCTCAATCAGGCTGAGGCTGATTCACAACAGGAAGATTCTGATACTGAAGGCGGGCCTCTTGGTGTTAGGCAAACAGCAAAAGAACTTTCTGAAATCGACCAACTAGTGTGTGATATGTGTGGCATTACATTTTTTGAGT
>JAUWWJ010000003.1 GCA_030616935.1 Planctomycetaceae bacterium | reverse complement strand
TCAGAGCGACAAGGCAGGCTTATCGATAGCGATGAAGCCGGCTCAATGGAGAAGAAAAAGAGAGAGGGATACTTTTAATCTATGTCTCACCAATCATCGCTTATTGCAACTGACATTGATGAATACCTTGCCCAACACGAGCGGAAAGAACTTCTGCGGTTCATTACCTGCGGCAGTGTAGATGACGGCAAAAGCACGCTCATCGGTCGACTCTTCTATGAATCCAAAATGATTTATGAAGATCAGCTTACCGCTATAAAAAAGGATACGACGCGTTACGGAACAACTGGTGAAGAAGTCGACCTAGCACTTTTTACTGATGGGCTTGAGGATGAGCGACAGCAGGGAATTACGATCGATGTCGCATACCGTTATTTCTCAACCGAAAAACGAAAATTTATCATAGCTGACACACCGGGCCATGAGCAGTACACCCGAAATATGGCAACTGGTGCATCCACTGCTGATCTTGCCATTATCTTAATCGACGCGCGACATGGCGTTCTTCCGCAAACCAAACGTCACTCTTTTATAGTGTCACTTCTTGGCATCAAACACATCATTGTGGCAATCAACAAAATGGACATTGTTGACTACAGTCAGGATGTGTTTGAATCCATTCGTCGAGACTATGTTGACTTTGCTGCGCGACTTGAATTGCCCGATGTGCACTTCATGCCAATCTCTGCACTCAAAGGTGACAATGTCGTGACAAACAGTGAAAAGATGGCATGGCATGAGGGCCCACCGCTCATGCATCTTCTCGAAACGGTCTACATCGGTTCTGACCGCAACATGGAAGACTTTCGATTTCCTGTGCAATACGTCACACGACCCAACCTCGACTTTCGTGGCTTTGCTGGGACTGTTGCATCAGGAATTATTCGTAAGGGTGATGAGATCATTACCTTACCGTCTCGCAAGAAGAGTCGAATTCAATCAATTGTGACTTTCGATGGTGAACGTGATGAGGCATTTGCTCCTCAGTCAGTAACCCTCACCCTTGAAGATGAAATTGACTCTAGTCGTGGTGATATGATTGTCCGAGTAGGGAATCTCCCAAAGGTTGATCAGAAATTTGAAGCAATGCTTGTCTGGATGGATGAAACGTCACTTATTCCAGGGAAAGAATATCTTTTCAAACAGACCGGAAAAGTCACACCAGGTCGAGTAAGTTCCATCAAGTATCGAGTCGATATCAATACACTTCACCGCGAACCTGCACCGACGTTAGCACTCAATGAGATTGGTCGCTGTGGAGTGACTCTTGCTGTTCCAATTGCTCATGACTCGTATCGACGTAATCGAACAACTGGCTCTTTTATCATTATTGACCGGCTGACAAACGGAACTGTCGGCGCAGGCATGATTCTCGATCGAGAACCAGAAGAAGGAGCTGCCCACTGGGACGATGAGCCAGCGACCGAAGGCCTCACGGTCTCCTCCAGTGAAGTTACCATTGAAGAACGCCAGGCTCGTTTTGGACAAAATCCAGTCACTATCCTCATTACGGGCCTCACCGGTTCAGGAAAGACAACAGTCGCTCAGGCACTTGAGCGCAAACTCTTCGATGATGGTCGTGCCGTTATGGTTCTCGATGGACAAGCCATGCGACTTGGCATAAGTCGAGATCTTGGCTTCTCAGCGAGTGAAAGGAGTGAAAATCTTCGACGATCTGTAGAAGTCGCAAAGATTGCAAATGATGCCGGCTTCATCGTCATTGCAGCTTTTGTGGCACCTGATGAGCAGTCGAGACAGAAAGCCGCAGAACTTGTTGGGACAGAACGGTTTCTCACCATCCACCTCTCAGCACCAGTAGAAGTCTGTCGGGCTCGTGATGAGAAGGGACAGTATGCAAAAGCAGATGCAGGTGAACTGGGTAATTTCCCTGGTGTATCGGCACCGTATGAAGCTCCATCAGAAGCAGATCTTGTGCTGCCTACTGATGAACTCCCGGTCGGTCGGTGTGTAGATGCAATCATTGAACTCCTCGAGACTAAGGGTGTTCTGGGGTGAGTAAAGGACCGGATGTAGAGAAAAAGTGCGAGGGCTCAATTCGCATCGGAATTCTGACAGTCTCAGACCGGGCCAGTCGGGGTGAATATGCTGACGAAGGTGGGCCCGCGGTTCACGATTATCTTCGTGAGGTACTTTGTGTTTCCTGGGAACCTGAAATTCAAATTGTTTCAGATGATGTCGACTGTGTTGCAGCAGCTATCGAAAATATGTCGGGCCATGGATGCTGTCTTATTATCACAACAGGCGGTACAGGGCCTGCACCACGTGATATCACGCCTGAGGCAACAGAGCGCGTGTGCTCAAAAATGCTGCCGGGATTTGGCGAACTCATGCGGCAGGTATCACTTCAATATGTACCCACTGCAATTCTTTCTCGCCAGACCGCGGGGGTGTGTGGTGGTGCATTGGTCGTTAATCTTCCAGGCCGCCCAAAAAGTATTTGTGAATGCCTTGATGCAGTTTTCCCTGCAATTCCCTACTGCATTGATCTCATTCAGACTGGGAAGCCCCAACCATCTTACCTGGAAACAGACCCAACTCGAATGCAGTCCTTTCGCCCTCAAGGCAAGTAGGTCTGACTGTTCTGATAAGAGTGGCTTTCAATACTATCTCTTGGCATTCTCTTTTAAGAATTCACTGCTGGTGGTATGCCAACGAATGTGAGGCGGCCAGGAAGCACTCGGATTGTCAACGGCAACTCACCACCCGGGTCACCATCAAGCTGATATGGGACTGGCTCATCAGATTCAATAGAAATATGTGTTACTTGCTCCACGTGTGTGTCACGCCAGCTTCGATGCCAACCAAAAAGGACACCAATAAAATACCGAAGACCATTCCACCAACGACCCCCACGAAAACAACACAGATCGAGTCGTCCATCAGCACAATCACCCTCCGCAACAAATCGAAGCCCAAGTGCATATCGTGGCACATTGAAGACAAATGCCCAGCGTGTATGAATCGCTTTTTCATTTCCTTCCGTTCGGACACGAATTTTGGGAAATTGATATCCACCAAGTGCCTGTAAAATCGGTCGAATCCAGGTTGTATGGTCAATGTGACCGGTTCGTCGAGCACTGAGAAGGCGTACCACTTCTGCATCAAAACCGACAGAAGCGACTGCTAGAAAAAGCTGTCCGTTCGCTTCACCAGCATCGAGTGCAAATGTTTTAGAACTGTCTATCTTGTCCATGAGTCGACTGATATCACAATCAAAACCGAGTTGCTTCGCGAGAACATTTTCTGTCCCAAGTGGGAGAATCGCTAGCGGGGTTGCAGGAGCCGAACAATTCGCAACAAAGCCAATTGTTCCATCACCACCTGCACATATAACACACGCGATTTTTTCCTCATTTGTACTACCGTCAATATCCAACAGGTCCTGTATTTTTTTTCGGTCACTTTCTTGTTCAACAGAATAGCCTCGTGCAATAAGTCCAGCTTTCAGCTCGCTAAGAAGCGACTGCTTGTCTCGTGCACCAGCATTTGGATTTTCAGCTATTACTATTTTTTTGTTCATAACTGATTCAAATCACTCGTGATCCGGAGGTCGTCGCTGTGCCCCAGCGATCAGTCCACTCGCCTAAGTAGGTTGCAAATGAAATCATCCATTTTTTAAGACGCCCTGCTTCCGCATTGTAACCGCATTCGTTCGATATATTGCTTTGAGGACATTGCCTTCAGCGGCAATGGTCGCACCGTTCTTCAATCACCCACTCATAACTAGGAACTTTGCGTGTCACTTCAGTCGTTACCGGGATTGTCTTTTTTATCACTTTCGCCCACGTTGGTTTCCAAAGTGGATACCAGAAACATCCGCATTCATCACGTCCGTGCTTTTTTCCACAGAGGCACGCTGGGCCAGGTATGATCACATCTTCACACTTCGCATGAATACATGTTTTTTTTACTTCTTTCATAATTGGTTTCGCAACGGGTATGCGACGAATACATTGACAACTCCCGCAGATATCACACTGACCATCATGGTTGTTCGGCCTGTCCTTCTTTTCATCAGCACATACGCTGCTAAAAGAAACGCATAAAATAATGAATATGATTCTTTGCATGATGACTCCTAGAACTCTGCTTGAAATCGTGTTCCAAAAATATCAAACGGAACGGGGCCAGTGATGGTCGGTGGTACTAATGATGTAGATCGTGCCGTATACAATGGCATGCTATGAATCCAATTAAACTGCACGCGCATCGATCGATTCCACCACCAATTGATTGCTACCGTTGACTCGTTGAGAACACCAAATTGTGGATTAGGAGGTAAAGCAGCATCTGGGTCTGGAAGATAATTGGCTGGGTCATAGTCACGATTTGCGAGATCAACATAGGACCATCGAAACGCAAGCTCCCAAGCACCCCAACCACGTATGCGTCCTTTGCGACCTGTCCCGAAAAATGGTGTAAAAGGATTCACGTTGTAATCAAAAACACCAGCCTGTTTGAGGTATTTTGCGTGTTCTCCTGTGAGAAAATACCCGCACTGCATATATGCACCAGACTGGAGAAGAAGTGGCCCAACTGCTTGTTGTACAGGCTCTAACATGACTTCGCTTTGGAAATTGAACTGGCCACGATTAAAAGCAAGTTCAAGATGATACAGACTGAAATGTGTTGCCTTGAAACGACCAGTATCAAGGACTAACGGTGTTCCGGCAGCAGTGATCTTTCCACCTGCTGATATGTCTCCAACAAAGAACTCGGGAAATGAATGAGATCGATAACTCTTTGCAAATGTTCCAGATGTTTCAGAGTCGCCCCCGATTTGAGCGTAGATAAAACCCGTTCCAACATGGAGGAAATAGCGTCCGTCAGAGGGTTCATCATAATGAACAAGGTGTGTGATCCTTGATGCAAAAGTAACACCGCCTTGATCACTGAGTTGGGCTCCGGTCATATTGTCGCCGAACGTATTGTAATTGCTTTGTGCACCAGAATTGTAAAAAGTAAGTCCGGTTCCATAGACGCTATATGCCCAACTCGTACGCTCATCATCACTGATGTCATACGCCATAATGCCGACACGGCGGAAGGGATCAAAAGCCATAAATGGAGCTGATCGTTCGAGAAAGTTCAGGTGTCGAACACTTGTCCAACTATCCATAGTACCGGGCTGCCTGAACTGACCGATACGAATTGTTCCTAGATACGGAAGCTCTGACTGCTCACCCCAGACATCAAGGAAACTTGGTTTCCCTGATTGACCAAAATCCATTTCAATACTGAATGCATTTGTTTCTGTAACTTTTCCAATTGCCTGAAGACGAGCTCTTCGGAAACCAACACCATTGAGCATGTCTCCGAAATACGTTCGTGCGAGGGTATTCTGGCTGTAGATTCCGCTATCAAGTTGAAAGAAACCACTGAGTCGCACAATTGGCAACTTCTCGCCACCGTCTTCCAGAGCATCAAGTCGGGTCATGAGATTACCGACCTGATTGGGGTCCAGTACGGTATCGTTCGGATCAGAGGCTCCACCAAATTGTTGACCCGCACCACGTTGAATATTTCCAGGTTGATCTGGTGCAAGAATCGTCTGGCTGTCGCTTGGTTCCACCAGACTCTCTGGTTCACTCGTTTCCTGGGGAAGTGGTGCCGGTATTTCCTCAGGCTGAAGTTGAACAGATTCAAATTGCGTTTCACGAATGATACTTGCCGGGAACTGATCGTCCGGTGGTAAGGCAAATGTGCTGAACGAAGAAAAAGAGAACAGAAGAAGTGCGCACACCGTTCCACAGAGTTTTGCGAAAAGACGTTCTCTCTTTCCCGGTCGTATCACGACTGGGCCCTCCATGAATAGCAATCAAGGCAGCCCACATCAGAGCACTGCCTAAAGAATGACGTTTATGCTTTTTTTATCGGCATAAACGTTAAAACTACGCTACTTTGTCAGCCGTAGTCTGATCTTTGTCTGATTGAAAAGGGAGAACCTGGTGATGTTCGGTAGCTTCGCAGCATTCAAGCGCAGCTCAACAAAGTTAAACAGCTTCCCCAGATCACCCATTTCGATGAGTTGATCTGCGGAAGCTGTTTTATAAGGCTGCCAAATGAGATTCTGATCGAGGGCGTGTTATCGCACTCGCACAGACCTCGAAACACGACCAAAATTATCTACAAGGATAAGGTCTGTTTGAGAAATTGAACGAACAGCAGGTGTGAGTGTCTGATTCGTTAGACCCACTCGTGATGAGGCTGTTACATGAGTAATCAGTCGACCATTCGATATCATCCATGTACCACTGGAAATCGGAGTAGGTACAAATACTGATTGAAAGTTTTGAAGCATCTGATAGTACCGGTAGGTCTGAAACGTTCCGTCAACGTTATACGTGATGTCAACGGATCCTTCGGTATCTGTCATACGCCACGTTCCGACAGCCATTTCACGAACCTCAGCATCAGTCAGTACACGTGATGTCACACCACCGCCTGGTACAACAGCCGGGGGAGGTGCTGGCTTGGCACTCTGCCACTGGCTCATATCAGGAGGATTATCATGAACTGGCTTTGGAGCAGGTCGTGGGGCACCCTTCGGGGTTGCTGAGTTATTGGGCTCATATTTTTCCATTACGACGAGAGCTCTTGTAGAATCTTTTGGAGCGCCAAATTCGGTAGGTACCTTTGAGACATCTCGTGAAAAACAAACGACAAGTTTGCCTTCATCAAATTTGTAAATGCCTGTCCCTGTTTCTGTGTCCTTATTCTTAATTGTTATTCTTTTTGGATAAGACGTTGGATCAATCCGGAACTCACGTGTCGTTTTACTTCCACCAACTGGGTCTGAGAAAAGAATTGTGTAGTCAACAATTTCCAGATTTCCACCTCCAGGAAGCCAGTACTGCATCTGTTCGTCTGGGATTTCCTGTCCATTTTCAACAAGTTCAACAACTCGCCAACTGCCACGTACTCGCTCTAATTCCGTATCAACTGCCGAAGGGGTTTGTGCGACAGCTGAAACGGGGAACAGCATGAGAACAAGACATCCGAACAGTGCGAGGCTGAGGGCCAAAATGCGTGAAGCGTGCATAGCATCCTTTCAGGGAGGTTTCTTCCTAAGACGACGGAAACCATCGTTTTTCGAAAACAGGTTTGAATCATTCGATGGAAATTGAACTGCTTGTTCACTTCCAATCTGACCAAATCATGAGAAATTTAACCGGTTGCCGTCAACACGAGCCTGTCGTCCAGAAATTGAAAACCTTCTGAGAGGCCAGATCTGGTTCCGTCTCCATCACGTGTTTCAGCACTGTCGGGCGATTTTTGGTGCGAAATAGGTCAGTATCGCGTCGGCTCCAGACCGTTTTATTGCGAGAACTGCTTCGGATGCAGCCTGGTCACCATCGAGCCAGCCATTCGCTGTAGCTGCCTGAATCATGGCGTATTCTCCACTCACCTGATAGGCAAGTGTGGGAACACCGAAGGTTTGTTTGACCCGATAGATGATATCCAAACATGTCATGGCTGGTTTAACCATGATTAAATCAGCACCCTCATCAAGATCAAAGGCAACCTCTCTGATCGCTTCGTCTGTGTTTGCTGGATCCATCTGATACGTCTTCTTATCTGCAACGCCAAGAGATTTTGCGGTACCAAGGGCCGCATGGCTCCCAAGCGCATCACGAAAAGGTCCATAGAATGCAGACGCATACTTTGCTGCATATGCAAGGATACCAACCTCTTCCTGTTGATTTTCATCAAGTGCAGTTCTGATCGCCCGCACTCTACCATCCATCATGTCTGATGGTGCAACGATATGGCAACCGGCTTGGGCAAGCACGACAGCTTGCTGCTGCAGCACAGCAACTGTCTCATCATTCACGATACGCCCATTTTGAAGCAGCCCGTCATGACCATGTGTTGTGTATGGGTCGAGTGCAACGTCACAGATAATACCAACATCATCACCCGTTTCAGCTCGTACCGACTCGATGGTGCGGCATATCAGATTTTCGGGATCAAGAGCATGCTGTCCGTCAACGGTCTTCTGCTTTGAACCAACAACCGGAAACAGAGCAATTGCAGGTATACCTAATGACTTTGCATCGGCTGCCGCCTTGACAACTTCTTCAATTGGCAAACGATCAACACCAGGCATTGCGACAATGGGTTCACGCTCTGCCTTATCATGTACAAACAGTGGCCATATGAGATCATGCGGTGACACCCTCGTCTCCGCCACCATATCTCGAAGCCATTCATGCTGCCGATTTCTTCGAAGCCGAGTCGTTGGAAAACGTCCCAGACTCCCACGTGTTTCTGAAGTACTCATGACGTCACCGAACCTCGACTATCTTTGATAATGGCAGTCCCAGGCATGGCTGGACCAATAGCCACTGGATGCTCAGAACGTGTGGCTACGGCACACGACTCGGTGGTCTCCCACAGAGAAACCTGTCGGGCAACGACGCCTAGATCCGTTAAGACATGCGGGGCAACGATCTCAAGAAGGTATCTCGCCATATTTTCTGCCGTAGGGTTATGGGGCAGGACAAAATACTTCACTGGCTCCACCATCTGAATAGCGGCTAGAGCATTCTTGTCTTCTTCATAGATCAGGAACGCATGATCCCAGTGATCGTCAAGCCAACCAAGCATTCGATTTTTTATAAGTGAAAAATCTACAACGCGACCAACGTCGTCGACTTCGTCACCGCCTTTTGCGGCAACCACCTCAAGATCAACACGATAATTATGCCCGTGAAAAAAAGCACATTTGCTTTCGTGCCGGTAGAGCCTGTGACCAGCACAGAACTTTAACTGGCGAATGAGTGCAAGTTGTGTTGTAGATACATCAGCCATAGAAAAATTACCTCGTCATCCACTCACTGGACTACAACTGCGTTGGATTTGGTGCATCACCGTAGACTTCTTTTGGATCAAATGTTTTCTCGGCCTCGACAAACTCAAGTTCCGAATTGCTATTTCGCTGCACACCCACTGGAACTTTTCGGTAAAAGCAGGATCGATATCCAACATGACAACTCGCGCCACCAGCGACATCAACCCGCAACCAAATACAGTCTTGGTCATCATCAATCCTCATCTCGACAACGTTCTGAACAAGTCCGCTTGTCGCTCCCTTATGCCAGAGACACTGACGACTCCGGCTGAAATAATGTGCCTCCCCAGTTACGATTGTTTTCTCGAGTGCCTCTTGGTTCATTACGGCTACCATCAGCAACTCACCCGACGTATGATCTGTTGTGACACATGGAATAAAGCCTTTTTCATCAAACTTAGGTGCGAGTTCATTTCCTTCCTCAACTTGTTCAATTGAGGTACGAGGCGCAAAAAGACGAAGGGCATCTGATGAGGAATGTGAATCTGCCACGGACTTGTTCCAGAGGGGGAGGGAATGAAAAATGACTCCGTTACCAGAGTTGTTGGTACATACATCTATCATACCCGCCAGAATCGAGAGTTCACGCCAACAACTCCGAATCGCACTGTGTAGCTCGAAATATCATCCATTCTGGTGTGACAGCATGGCCGTAGATACACCGCCGCATTCGATAATAGGGTTTTTGAGGAAGGTGAGGTCACAGATACCATCACGGTGTAAGATCGGTACTCTTTGATTCAGCTACTTACTTCTCAGGTTGGGAGTACTCGCTTCGTGTTTGTTTATCGACTGTCGTGCTGTTTTTGTCGGCTGCTATTACTTGTACTGTGTGTACTCACTGGGTGCCAACGGCCTGCTCCGTCACTTGTTCAGCCACCCACCCCTGAAGTAGTCGTCACAAAACCGAGTATTCAGAATCTTACAAATCCTTTGGAATTTAATGGGAACGCCGCTGCTGTTGAAACAGTTGAGGTAAAAGCTCGCGTCTCAGGCTTTATCACAGAAATTCATTTTAGTGATGGTCAGCGAATTACTAAGGGCGATCCACTATTTTCAATTGACCAGCGGCCCTACCTGGTTATTCGTGATCAGGCTCGGGCTGATGTTGCCAAAGCTCTTGCCGAACTCAATGAACTTGAGAGTGAAGTTGCGAGGTACAAGAATCTACTTCCGAAAGCAGTTGTGACTCGAGAACAATATGAGATATTGGTTGCCAAGCGAGATGTTGCCAACGCGATGCTTGATAAATCTCGTGCAACTGTAGCCCAGGCCGAACTCGACCTTGAATTTTGCCAGATTATCTCACCACTTACTGGTCGAGTAAGCACGCGTGAAGTAGATGTTGGAGACCTTGTTTCAGGAACGGGTAGCTCGGCCACCCGGCTCACAACTGTTGTCACCACATCACCTATCGAGGTGTACTTTGACACTGATGAACGTGCACTCCTCTTAGCTCGGCAACGAGCAATCGCAAAACGTGGTGGTGAGGCCGTCACCTGGAGGGATATCAAAGAACTTGAGATCCCTGTGTCGGCACGACTTGTAACGGAAGAACTCTTTGTACACAAAGGAATTCTTGACTTTGTCGACATTGGCGTAAAACCGACAACTGGAACCGTGCGATGCCGTGGCCTGCTACCCAATCCTGAAGAGCTAATTACTCCCGGCATGTTCATGTGAGTACAGATGACAACTGCGGAACCAGAACGCACGATGTTGATCCCAGAACGAGCCCTTGGCATCGATCAGGGTCGAAAATACGTTGCGGTTGTCAACGATACAAATCGAGTTGAGTATCGAACTGTGACCACCGGACGAAGCGTTCCCGCGACAGACGGAATACTCCGCGTCATTGAAGAGGGTCTTCGCGAGAACGATCGTATTGTCATCTCTGGCATGTCACGCGCCCGTGAAGGCAGTACGGTCCAGCCTGTTGAAGAAACTACTGAATCTTCAACTCCCCAAGAGGTGGTGACACCGTGATCAGCCAGTTCTTTATTAACAGGCCGGTCTTTGCGACGGTACTTTCACTAGTGATTGTCATCGTCGGTGGTATTGCTGCAACAGGACTTCCTGTCAGCCAATATCCAGACGTCGTGCCACCAACGATTTCCATTCAAACCGTGTATCCCGGTGCCTCTTCCCAAGTCGTTGCCGACACTGTGACAACCCCGATCGAACAGGAGGTCAACGGTGTTGAGGAAATGTTGTTCATCTCATCGAAAAGTACTGGTGATGGACAGTCTGTTATTGATGTCACGTTTAAGCTTGGGACTGATATCGATCTTGCGCAAGTGCTAACACAAAATCGCGTGGCAATTGCAGAAGCAAAACTTCCTGCTGAAGTAAAACGTCAGGGTGTGATCACCAAAAAAAAATCGCCAAGTATTCTTCTTTGTGTCAATCTTTTTTCTTCCGACGGCAGATACGACCAACTCTATCTCAGTAACTACGCGTTGATTCAAGTCAAAGATGCGATTGCACGGCTTGATGGTGTGGGTGATGTTTCTTTTCTTGGAGCCCGCGATTATTCCATGCGAATCTGGCTTGATCCAGATGAACTAGCAACCCGTAACATGACCGCTGGTGATGTCATCAAAGCATTGCAGGAACAGAATATTCAGGTGCCAGCTGGGCGCCTTGGTCAACCACCAGCTACTCCTGGAATAGCTTTTCAGGTGCCTCTCAACACGACAGGTCGATTACTGGAACCAGAGGAATTTGCAGATGTCATTATCAAGACTGGCCATGAATCAACTGCAACAAAAGGTGCACCCGCTGTTGGCCGAGAGATTGTTCGTATTCGTGATGTTGGCAGAGTAGAACTCGGTGCAAAAAATGAAGATACAGCAAGTCGCGTCGATGGCAGTGAAGCCATCACAATGGCGATCTATCAGCGGCCCGGATCGAATGCCATTGCTACTGCAAAACGAGTCCGTAATGAAATGAAGAAACTCGCTGCAAGCTTTCCTTCGGGTCTGGAATACGGTGTACTCTACGACACAACTGTTTTCGTTGAGGAAAGTATCCAAGAGGTTATGAAGACGCTGTTCGAAGCAGTGATCCTCGTATTTGTTGTGGTTCTTTTGTTCCTGCAAAACTGGCGGGCAACATTGATTCCAATGATTGCTGTGCCAGTCTCTTTGATAGGCGCGTTTGCAGTCATGGCCGGTCTTGGTTTTTCACTCAACAACCTGTCGCTATTTGGACTCGTACTTGCAATTGGAATCGTGGTCGATGATGCCATTGTTGTGGTAGAGAACGTTGAGCGGCTGATTCGTCAGGGACTTCCTCCTCGTGAGGCTGCACGACAGGCAATGCGTGAAGTAAGTGGTGCACTCATAGCAATCGCATTGGTTCTTGCGGCAGTTTTTGTACCAACAGCTTTTATTACGGGTATCAGTGGTGAGTTTTATCGCCAATTTGCTATCACGATTGCTGCCAGCACAGTCTTTTCAGCAATTAATTCTCTTACACTTTCTCCTGCACTGGCAGCTATTCTTTTCAGCAGTCCCAATGCATCAGATTCAACGAACCGAAAACACAAACGGAATGATCCGCTGCCTTTCATTGTCATTGGTCTTCTCTTTGGATTAATGACAATCTGGCTCGCTGAAGACTTCGTTATTGTCTGGACTGGTTTGGCTGAAGGCTCCCAATCAGTTCTTGCGACGTGGGCTCTCCGACTTTGTGTATTTGGCGTCGGCTTTGTTTGCGGATCTTTTCTTGCACCCCTTTTCAACATGCTGCTAGCCGGTTTTTTCAAACTCTTTAATCTTTTTTTTGATGTCACAACAGGAGTCTATGGAGTCGTCGTTGGACTTCTTTTAAAAATTGGCATCGTGATGGTCGGAGTGTACATCGCTCTGATGGGACTTGCCTATTTTGGTTTTAATACTGTTCCCGTTGGCTTCATCCCAGAACAGGACAAAGGGTATCTTCTTGTCAATGCGACACTCCCTGAAGGAGCAAGTCATGAACGAACAGCAGAAGTTATTACCGAATTAGAGAAGATTGCCGCCAAGGCACCAGGTGTTGCGCATACGATCTCTGTCTCTGGTTATTCGTTACTATCCAGCGTCAGCCTATCGAATGCTGGTGGCATGTTTGTCATTCTTGATCCTTTTGCAAGTCGGGCCGTGCACTCTGAACAGTCATCTTTTGCAATCGCACGAAAACTACGGAAAGCTTTTTATCGGGTTCGTGATGCTCGTTGCGTGGTCTTTAATGCTCCACCAATTGATGGCCTTGGAAACACCGGCGGTTTCAAATTGCAGGTTCGTGACCGTACAGGTCATGGAGCGACCGAACTGGAGCAAACAACCGCCGGACTCGCTGACGCGCTTGCAGCGCAACCAGGACTCGTCGGACTCTTTTCCAGTTTCAAGGCAAACCAGCCACAACTGTTTATCAATATTGATCGGACAAAAGCAAAAGCTGCTGGCGTCTCAATCAAATCCATTCATCAGACACTTCAGGTTTATCTTGGAAGTACCTATGTCAATGACTTCACGGCCTTTGGAAGGAATTGGCAGGTTATGGCTCAGGCTGATGCTCCCTTCCGAATGCTTCCTGAAGACATCGGGAGACTTGAAGTTCGCAACAACGATGGAGAAATGGTGCCACTGGCGACCCTCCTGACCGTAGAAGAAACTAGTGGTCCGGCTGTTGTCACACGATACAACCTTGCACCATCGGCAGACCTCTCAGGATCAACACTCGCTGGAACAAGTTCTGGTGACGCCATTGCACTGGTTGAAACGCTAGCGAGCCAACCACCAGCCGGCCAAGGACTTCTTCCACAAGGTATCGACTTCGAATGGACCGACTTGTCTTTGCAACAGATACTTGCCGGGAATACAGCGGTTTTTGTCTTTGCGATGGGTACTCTTTTTGTTTTTCTTGTTCTCGCCGCTCAGTACGAAAGCTGGCTGCTTCCACTCGCTGTCATCTTGATCGTACCAATGTGTCTTTTAGCAGCAATATCGGGTGTCTGGATTGCTGGAAGCGATAACAATATTTTTACTCAAATTGGGCTTCTTGTTCTTGTTGGTCTGGCAGCCAAGAATGCGATCTTAATTGTTGAGTTTGCCAAGCAGCGTGAGGCCGACGGACTCCCACGAACGCAGGCAGTTCTCGAGGCAGCAACCCAGCGTTTACGACCAATCCTGATGACGTCTCTTGCTTTTATTCTTGGTGTCGTGCCACTGCTCATTGGCCGAGGTGCTGGTGCTGAGATGCGTGTTGCTCTTGGAACAGCAGTCTTTTCTGGCATGCTTGGGGTCACTGTCTTCGGCATTTTCTTCACGCCGGTCTTTTACTCAGTCATCATGTGGTTTAGTCCAAAAAATGATACAAAAAAGGCAGTTCTTCCGTGAATCAGTCTCGGTGTTGTGCTGCCTGTTGTATTGTTTTCACAAACGCGTGGGTGACTTTCTTCACCTGTAAGAATGCCCATGCTCGTTACATGATTCTGCACATGAATGGACGTGACTCTGAGCCAATAAGACCAACATTTTATTCAACTATCAACGGTATCCGGTTGACGTGGTTGGTGAGTGGTCGAATACGTCGAGAATCGTCATACTAAAACAACACATTGCCGGTGCACGAAGCTTCGGCCAACACATCTGGAGAAAATTCCATGCAGTGCTTCCCGAGCAAGTTTCACCATATTTCCTCAGTTCTATTCTGCTGTTTCTTTCTTCAAGCATCGCATGCGACTGATTGGCCAACATTTCGTGGTAGCAGCCGTACTGGCATTGCTCCCGACACCAACTTGCTCGAATCATGGCCAGATGAAGGTCCCAAACTTGTCTGGCGTGCAGCTGGTGCCGGCCGTGGCTATGCCAGCTTGGCTATCGTGGGCGATAGAATTTTTACGCTGGGTGATGGCCCCTCAACTGCATCCGATGCTGATGAATACCTCTCATGCTTTGACCGTACCACTGGGAAACCAATCTGGCATACGAAAACAGGTGATGCATGGAATAGTGGGAAGGATGACTGGCAAGGTTCTCGAAGCACCCCAACCATTGCTGACGGAATCGTCTACGTCATCACACCGCATGGCAAACTCATAGGCTGCGAGGCTGAGAACGGAACATTTGGAAAAGCAATCGATTTGAAGGCCGCTTTGGGTGGCACAAAAGGTGATAACTGGGGATACAGTGAATCTGTTCTCATTGATGGTGACAAACTTGTTTGTACACCTGGTGGCAGCCAAACAACCATGGTTGCTCTTAATAAGAATGATGGCAATATCATTTGGAAATGTACTGTCCCAGATGATCGTGGTGCCGGCCATGCCTCAATTGTCATCAGTAAAATTGCTGGCAAAAAAATATACGTGCAAACAACTGCCTCTGGAGCATTTGCAGTTGATGCTGAAACAGGTGAACTCCAATGGACATTCCCAATCGAAAAGACAACGGCCGTTATCCCAACGCCGATTATCAAAGACGATCTTGTCTATTTTGTAGCTGGATATAAGAGAGGAGGAGCGCTCATCCAACAAGTTCCTGGTCCGGGTGGATCAGTAGCGTCAAAGGAAATCTTTCCTCTTAAAAAAGAATTGGCAAATAAGCATGGAGGTGTTGTTCTCATCGATGATCACCTCTACGGGTGTGCTGATGACCAGCCAATTATTATCTGTGCTGAATTGATGACGGGTGATGTGGTATGGAAGAAACGGAGTACCGTTGGTGGACAGAAATCGGCAGCCATTGTTGCTGCCGATGGACACCTCTATGTGCAGTACCAAAATGGAATTCTTGCTCTTGTCAAAGCAGATCCGGCCGCTTTTGAAGAGGTGTCATATTTCCAAATCCCTGATAGTGGTGACAGCCCCTGTTGGGCACACCCCGTTATTGTGGATGGCATGCTCTACGTTCGTGACGGAGATAATATGTTCTGCTACGACATTCGAAAGTAAAGCGATCTACAAACTGCTACAAAAAATCCTGTAGAGTGCTGGCACAAATATACATATTCCGATCACGACTGCAGTCCCTGCCGCGAGCAGAACGGCCGCACTGGCAATATCCAGTGCGTCACGTAATCGTGGATGAAACTGCATATGAACGGCACGTGCCAACGACTCAATTGCTGTGTTGAATGTCTCTGCAACCAGGACCATTCCAATGGCAGCGACAATGAGTCCCCACTCAATCGTCGTCACCCTGAGCACGGCGGCGGCAGCAACAACGACACATGCAATGAGTAGATGAATCGCAAAACTATGTTGTGTGCGAAAGGCCCGACGAAGGCCGCGAAAAGCATAACCAAACTTGCTTTTCCATGAATGGGGGTGGAGCTGACTACGCATAGAAAGTCTCTCCTGCAGAACGAGCAAACCCTGTCCACGCAAAAATTAGCCAACTTTTACGTATGGGTCGCCCTTCTTCCAGTTGCATGGGCACAGTTCATCACTCTGGAGAGCATCAAGAACTCGTATTACTTCAGCTACATTTCGGCCAACGCGCCCTTGGTTCACATCAACCCATTGGATCACGCCGTTCGGATCAACAATAAATGTTGCCCGCTGACAGTATCCTTCTGTTTGCTCGAGTATACCGAGTTCGGCACCCAGCTTTTGGGCAGCAATCAGTGGGTATGCAAGATCTTTTA